>WFSC01000092.1 GCA_015486185.1 Bacteroidales bacterium
ATGATATGCCTTATCCCTTTGGGCCTGGTTACCATAATAACGTCCCTTATATTGAGGATCTTCCGGCGACAAAGTACGTAACCCCCGGGGGGTCAGCAATACTTTTTCAGCCTTTCTTAGTACCCGTTGTTTTTTATCATCATCCAAAGGACTAAACGGTAAAGACGTAGCAATAACCTGATTGGGCCTTACCTGCCAGTTAACTTCTTCCTCGGAAACAAAATCAGCAAGATATTTTTTTTCATCACTCCAAAAAGTTGATATAAAGGAGACCCTGATTTTTTCAGGCAGATCTTTCCATCGATCTGAAAATTCCAGGTCTCCATATTCCTGAGCCAATGACAAAACAAATGAGACGGCATTGTACCATAATGCATTAATTTCTACCGGATACCCTGTACGCGGTGTTTCCGGAACCCCGTCAATGACCGCATCCATCCAGGTAAGGGCTACCCCGGATTCTCCCGCATAGATCAGATGATTTCCCCTCATCCCGATGTTATAAACCGTACCGTCCCGAAATGTTTCAAGTATCCTTTTCATCACTTTTCCATACATCTTCCAGGCACCCTTTTTATCGCCCGTATATTGAATATACATCTGTACATCCCAGCAAAACCATAAAGGAGCATCCACCGAATTAAAGGCAAAATCACCTTCCTTTCCCATATTCGGAAAAAGTCCATGATTACCCATACGGGCAATCTCCGTTTTCATCACAGCCTTAAAGTCACGGATATTCCCGAGTATGAGTGTCAGGCCGGGCAGCGAAATAAAAGTGTCGCGACCCCAACTGTCAAACCATGGAAACCCGGCTATAATTTCGGTTTTCCCCTTATAATGTTTGATAAACTGTTGGGCGGAATTGATCAGACAATTACGAAAAGAATTTCTGGGGGTACGCTTTTTCAGCTCATAGGTAAAAGTCCTCTTTAATGTTCCTGTTTCAACCAACTCTGTAGATGCGGAGAACATCACACTTTCCCCCTTCCTGATAGGAAGTTCAAAATAACCCGGCACAAACAGATCTTCCTTATAGTCATATCCTCTTTCCTGCTCTCTGATATATTCAATATCATAATACCAATGAGGTACCGGAATAAATTCTACCGGTTTGTTGAATTGCATGTGCAGATAGGGAAATCCCTCATACATTCTGATCCTTATGCCGTTTTCGATAAACTGCACCCTGGTATTGGCATACATATTGGCATGTGTCAGGGTATGCTTATTGCGAAAAGCCAGAAAAGGCTTGAACCGTAATAAAGTGTCAGAATGAGCATCCTGTAAAGTAAATTTAATGAGCAACTGCTCTTTCCTTTCAACCAAAAGCTTCTCTTCCAGCAAAACCACGCCTCCCACCCTGCGATAGAGCTGTGGAATGGTCTCGGCATAAAATTCACGTATATACTTATGTCCCCGGGGTTCATACAGATCACCGGCAAATTTATGTATCCCCAGATTAAATTCCTTTCCCTGCTGGATAACCGTAGTATCCAGACTGGATAACAAAACATGTTGTTCACCACCAAAAGCCTCGACCGGACAGATCAGTAAGCCGTGATATTTTCTGGTATTGCAGCCAATAATACTGAAAGAAGCATAGGAACCGGCACGATTGGAACGTAATATTTCTTTGTTTAAGGAATACTCCAGATTTACAAGTTGTTTTTTATCAAATTCAAGATAACTCATGTTCTAAAATTTTATCACAAAAGTAAACGAATTGCTTCTGCATATCAAATATTAAAGATAATATTTTCATAAGGATATTCTATACCGGGAGGAAACTTTCTGTATTTTTTTCGTACTATTAATATCACCTTAAAAACAGTTTTCTTCCTATTTATAAAACCTTTAAATTTCTTTAATATGAAACCGGGGGTTCCCTTACACTCGTAAATAATGTGGTGCTTAAGTTCATCGCCTCAGGCAGTACGCTTAATCTTACAGATGGTCCTTCGGCCCTGGTAAATCATGGTGGCACCGGCGTTGCTTTTACCTCTTTCAAAGATGATACCCGCAAGGG
>WFSC01000093.1 GCA_015486185.1 Bacteroidales bacterium
ATGATATGCCGATCATAGAACCGAAGAGTTTTAATGCACTTGGTCTGATCCCGTTCCAGATCAATCCTCATTACCTCGATGCTTATCCTGAAGGTTATGCCGGAGAAACCCGGGAGATGAGAATACGGGAATTTCTGAAATTAAACCCGGACATTTATGTTGTGGGTCTCAGAGAAGGTAGTGCGCTGCGGATAGAAGGAAATAAGATCAAACTACTGGGTCCTGAAAATCTACGGTTGTTTAGACAGGGAATGAAACCGGCAGAGTTGACCCCGGATGATACCCTTGATTTTTTGTTGGTGAAACCCTGAGCTTCCTGCTGAGGGAATGGTGGCTTCAATGATCCGGAAGATTATGAAAAAAACGTACCGGTTTTTCTTATTTGCCATAGGAATATTATTGGTAATACTTATTACCGGTAGTGTTTTATTAAAAGCATATTCGCCGGAAATACAAAAGCTTACCATAACTAAGTTAAACGAAAAATTAAATACAAAAGTCCAAGTCGGCAATATCCGGTATTCATTCTTCACGCATTTTCCTTATCTCTCAGCTACTTTTCAATACGTTACCGTAATGCCGCCCGGTGCGTTCACCGCACAGGATAAATCCAGTGAACCACTACTTAGTGTAAATAAAGTAATACTGGATATGAATATTATAAAAGCTTTGATGTACAAAAGAATAAATGTTAGAAGAATAATTATTCAAAAAGGGGAAATAAATCTGATAACAAAGGAAAATGGTTTACATAACTGGGATATTATAAAAAATAAAACGGAAAAACCAGGAAAGAAACAGCATTCTGTTGAGATCAGACTGCTCCGGTTGATGAACATAAAATATAATTATTATGATAAAGAACAGCGATTTAACATAACCGGCCATATCAGAAGGGCCGGATGGAGTGAAATCCTGTTATTCAATAAAAAAGAACGCTTACAGGTAAAGCACGGGGATCTATTAATCCAAAAAGGGGACAAAAAGTATGCTTTTCCCGAAGGATTTGATCTGAGTGTTTTTGTTTTATCAAATGATGATAAGATCCAATTAAGTAATGGAGAGTTACTGTGGAGCGGTTTTCCCGTTCAGTTTAACGGGAATCTGAATAAAAGCAAAGGACACGAGGGGTTTAACGTTCAGGTAAACGGGAGTAAAATTAAGGCGGAAGCACTTATGAAGTACATGAATGCAAAAAATATTGTACAACAAAAAGGAAATGCGATCACCGGTACGCTTTCATATAATGGAAATATTACCGGAAACATACAGAAGCCCTTTTTTATGAAAACAATTTTGCATTTATCCGGACAACATTTGAATCTTATCCCGGGTAAGAAGAAAAATAAATTGAACATAAAAAAGGCAGATGCTGATATAACCATCGATCTGGGTAAAGAGAATAATATTATAATTCATTTATTTCCTTCGGCAATGCAATATGGAGACAGCCGGTTGACAGCGGAAATGTTTTGGAAAATCAGGAATGGCAGGTATGATGCCATGGACATTGATCTGAGCGGGCTGATCAGGGCCGGTGACATGTATAACTTGACAGGGCCCGCATTTTCTGAGCTCATAAAACAGGGCGAAGCTTCATTGCGGGTAAGAATAAAGATACCCCCTGAAATAATAAAATCAGGGTCATGGAAACAATTTTCTGCCTGGAATATGAACGGACAGATTGTTTTGAAGGATCTGGTTGTTTTTGATGATAGTATCCTGCAGGTAAAAAGACTGGGAATAAACCTGCTTCCCGGTAAAGATGCTGAAATCGTAGGGGATGATATGCGCTGGTGGGAAAACGCATGGCAGGTGAAAGGGCAGATCAGTGGCCTTCCCGGTTACCTTGACGGGTCATCCCGGCTTGTCTTTCGTACCGGACTAAAAGGATCTTTTCTGGATCTGGAACAAATGTTCTTTTTTTTCAAAAAGATAGGAGAACTTAGTGATGAAAAGGCAAAAAACGGGAATAAAAGAGAAATTCCGGTGTTTGAAAGTAATGTTATCGTTGACTCATTGCGATATGAAGGTTTTATTGCAAAAAATATTAACGGGTTTTTAATTTATGATAATCCCGTGGTCTTATTGAAAGATGTGTCGCTTCACTCCATGGAGGGATACGCTAAAGGGCAAATGGAAATAAGATTAGGCAAAAACGGACAGGTCCTTGTCAAGACGTATATGGAACCCAGCCACATTAATGTAAAAAAGTTGTTTTATTCATTTGATAATTTTGGTCAGGATTTTATCCGGGCGGAAAATTTAAAAGGATATGTTTCCGGTAATATTACTTTCCAGTCTCCATTTGATAGTACGGGGAAAATAATAAAATCCGGTCTTTTATCAGATAGCTACATAAAAATTACTGATGGTGAGCTGCTCAATTTTGAACCATTATTTACTTTGTCAAAATTTATCAGACTTTCCGAGTTGAAAGATATCCGGTTTTCTACGCTTGAGAATGAGATATTCGTTCATGATCAACAGGTGGTTATTCCTGATATGCAGGTAAATTCCTCAGCGCTGAACCTGTCTGTTTCCGGCATTCATCACTTTAACGGAACATTTGACTACCATATTGGGGTTTTATTATCGGATTACTTATTCAAAAGAGCAAGAAATGCCAATAAGAATAATTCACGATTTGGTATTATAGAAGAAGATAACAGCGAAAAGAATTCTTTATTTCTTTGGTACAGAGGCGACAGGGACCAATCGAAAGTGTCCTATGACAGGAAACGGGTAAAACGGAAAATATCAGGAAATATAAAGGAAGAAGCTCGTCAGTTAAAAGAAATTTTACAGGGAGGGAATCCGTCTCTAAAAGATTCCTTGAATTTTACAGAAAGTGGCAAAAAATCTTTTCAGGTAGAATGGCCGGAAAAGGTAGAGAAGAATAGTGTTGTCAAAGAAAAGAAACATGATACCCTGCATAAAAAGAAATTTTCGGTGATTTGGGAAGAAGAACCGGACACAATACAAAAAAAATGAGGATTTTTGCCTGTAACCGGAAAATTATTCTCAATTTTGAGCCACAAGGATCATTTATCAATTAACAGTACCTATGCGTTGGAAATTTTTACTTTTTCTTTTGGCTGTAGCCATTGGCTTTTCGTCGCTGTATTATACAAATAAGCTGGTTCAGGAGCTAAAGGTTGAAGAACAGAAAAAAGTTGAATTGTGGGCCAAGGCTACCCAGCAACTGGTCGATCTTGATTTGACGAACAATGCGCTGAATTTTAATTTTTTGTCAGACATTATTGAAAACAATACTACTGTACCGGTTTTACTTGTTGATAAAGATACTTCGCTGGTTTCCAGTCGCAATATGGATGAAAAACGGCTTATGAATCCGGCCTATTTTCACAGAGAACTTCGTAAGATGAGCAAAGAACACCCTCCCATTGAAATAAATGTAGGGGATGGTATAAAAAATTATATTTATTATAAAGATTCTACTGTACTTACCAAATTGAAATATTTTCCTTATGTACAATTGTTTGTAATTATTTTATTTATTCTTGTGGCTTATCTTGCCTTTAGTGCTGCCAGAAGATCCGAACAAAACAAGGTATGGCTTGGCTTATCAAAAGAGACTGCTCATCAGTTAGGTACGCCGACATCTTCCCTCCTGGCGTGGTATGAGATCCTGAAAGAAAGGGAAACGGATAGTGAAATAATAGAGGAATTGGGAAAAGACATAAGGCGATTGGAGAAAATAACCGAGCGTTTTTCAAAAATCGGATCAAAACCAGTAATGGAAGAAGCTGATCTCAAAAAGATTATACAAAATGTGATAGATTATATGATAAGCAGGACATCCGAAAAGGTCAGTTTTCATCTTAATCTTGATCCGGGAGAGGAATTTATTATACCTGTGAATGCAGAATTGTTTGAATGGGTAATTGAAAACCTTTGTAAAAATGCCGTGGATGCAATGAAAGGGAAGGGAACAGTGGATATTCATATTACAGATAATACACAATTTGTATATGTTGATGTGGAGGATTATGGAACAGGTATTCCCAAATCCGGGTTTAAAGCTGTATTCAAACCCGGATATACTACGAAAAACAGAGGCTGGGGGTTGGGTTTGACCCTGTCTAAAAGGATTGTCGAAGAGTATCATAAAGGACGATTATTCATTAATTATTCCGAATTGGGTAAAGGAACAGTATTCCGGATTGTATTGCCCAAAAAAGTCTGAAACATGCCGGCTATAAGAGGACTTAAAAATTTTTACCGGAAAAATATTGAACTCATGGCTCCGGCAGGAGACTTTGAGTCGTTGACGGCCGCTATACAGGCGGGAGCAGATTCTGTTTATTTTGGGGTAAAGCAGTTGAATATGCGTGCCAGATCGTCTCATAACTTTTCTCTTCGGGAGTTGAATAAGGTTGTCCGGCGTTTACATGATAACGGTAAAAAAGCTTATCTGACAATTAATACCATACTGTATGATAAAGAATTGCCTATTATGCAGAAGCTTATGGATGCAGCGCGGAATGCCGGCGTGGATGCCCTGATCATCAGTGATCAGGCAGCACTGCAATACGCACGGCAAAAGGGGATGGAAGTTCATCTCTCCACACAGTTGAATATATCCAATACCATGTCACTGAAGTTTTATGCCGGATATGCAGATGTGGTTGTGCTTGCCCGTGAGCTGAACCTGAAGCAGGTAAAGGAAATTGCTGCCAATATACGAAAAGACGGGATCAAGGG
>WFSC01000094.1 GCA_015486185.1 Bacteroidales bacterium
GCGGTCGGGAGGGGTTTTGGTTTCACGTAGAATACCTATTTTCATGATACGCTTATTTATGTCGTATTAAGATTGCGAATTTAAGGAAAATTCCAAACTACAATCTCCAAATTCCAAATAATAATCAAATTTCAAGACCCAATCTCCAAACGGATAAACCAGCAGGAGTCTTTTACGCCTTTTTATATTATACCCACGTTTGTAAGTGTTTTTTTACTTAAAATACCACCGGGCCATTTATTTTTCATTCAGCTCCCTACGGGACATTTAAATTGTTGTACAAATGCAATAATATCTTATCATATCAATAGTCCCGGAGGGACTTATTGACCATAGCCAGCCACATGTGGCTGGTTACAGATGCATCACACATTCCCCATAGCCCGGAGGGCTAGAATGATATAAAAATTGCTTCCTGGGGTAACAGGAAGATACGCTTATTTAGGTCATATTAAAATCGTTAATTTAAGGATCGTTAATTTAAGGAAAATCTCCTTTTTCAAAAACCGGACATTTTCAGAAACAGATATGGCTGCAAAAAACAAATTACCCCGAGGCTCTTCCACGGGGTTGTTTGTTAACCGAAGTTTTCAGATCTCAAATCTTTTCTATCAGTTCTTTTTTTATCAATTTATAGGCAGCAACCGGATCATACTTTGCCCCCGAGCGTAAAAGAGCCATAGTATCGCTTGTAAAATCCGAATCATTCATTTTTTCCTCCATGTTTGCCAGAAAGTTTTTTCTACTTGGAGGATGATCAGCAGAAAATTTCATATATTTCAGATAACAAGCGAGAATGTTTTCTATACCCGGTGGAGGGATTTTCTTTAAAGATTCATAAAGGTCGTAAAGATCCCTTCCTTTTTTCCTTTGGTACAAAGCCCTCAGCTTGGTGCCGAGGAGTTCCTCCAAAGTATAGGTCGTAATGTCGCATGAGCCCTTAAACCACCTGGAATTTACTTTGAAAGGGATCTTTATCAAACCCATTATCGAAAAGTGTTCTCTTGTGTTGATCTCCACTTTCAGACGCAGGGGGACTACGGGAGGAATCTCCGAAACAAAGCGGAATATAAGTTGTGTACCATTCCCTCTCGGTTTTACAGCGGGTTTCCCTAAAAAAGATAATGCCTGACGCAGGTGATCCAGAAATTCTCCCAGAGGTCCTGCCTTTATCTGGACCAGGTCAATATCTTCGGAATACCGGCGGGCAGGTAAAAGGTGAATTTTGTACAATGCAGTACCTCCGCGGAAAGCAAGGCGTGACGCCAGCCATTCATCGGAATAGAGCTCTACCAGAGTACGGCTGATCACCAGATCCTGCTCCACCTGTTCATTTGTCCTCCACGGTACATTATGGCTCCACTCCGTTATGTATGCCTTCGGGATCACAGGTCAATGTCGATCTTTGTGTTGAGGATCACTTTCCACCTGTTCCGTGAAGTGAATCCTTTTGTCTTCCCCGAAGCTTTTAATGGAATACGATACAAGATCATTTCCTCTTCCATCATCTTATTATATAGTTCATCTGCCAATTTTTTATCCTGACAAATGAACTCAAGCATATAACCCAAACGCTGTAAGGCTGTTTCGGGTGCATGCCTGAAAAGGTCCCAGCTAAAATCAGAAGGATCAAGGCTTTCTGTGAGCTCATATAATACGGTAGCCACCCTGTTCAGCCCCCCCACTCTTTTTTCGAAATGAATCAGGTCGGTAGCGGTAAGTGCCGGATTAGAGATATTGAGGTATCCTGTTTCCGTCTTTCTTTTTTCGAGCAATTCTTCCGGTATCTCCCGCTTGCTGATATAATGGATATGAATCCCTTTTTTTCGTGTAGGCCGCAATGCGGGGAGGGTCGTTACTACAAAAGTTTCCTGTGGTTGCTGATGCGCTGCACCATGAAAAGCGGCTGCACTGATCAACCCGAGGTAATAGGGTCTTTCCAGATATGTCATAAGATCATCCAGAAAAAGGGCCGGCGGCAGGACCCCTTTACCCGAATATTGCGGAGAGATGATCAGGTAATAACCTTTAAATATGGATACGATCTTCCCTTTATCGCTCAGTCTTTTCAGAGAAAACTTCAAAGCTGTAGCCGACTGTAAAGGGAAAGACTCACGCAGGACATCCAGGGAAAATCCATATTTCCCCACTGATAACCTGCCTTCCACCCACTGTTCAAGGCTTTGGGTCCGGTTCATCCTTTAGAATGAGAGTAATTTTTTGCGAAAGGTAGTGAAAAACGATACTTTTCGCAAAATATTTATTCATTTTTTATTTCATTACAATGAAAGGAACCCGGCGGTCGGGAGGGGTTTTGGTTTCACGTAGAATACCTATTTTCATGATACGCTTATTTATGTCGTATTAAGATTGCGAATTTAAGGAAAATTCCAAACTACAATCTCCAAATTCCAAATAATAATCAAATTTCAAGACCCAATCTCCAAAC
>WFSC01000095.1 GCA_015486185.1 Bacteroidales bacterium
ACCCCGGGCTTAAGCCCGGGGTTAGTCAAACCTCATTGCTATAAGGGTTTTAACCCCTTCCCCGGTGCATTTCCTTACTGGTGGCGATAAGGAATAAAATAAAAAATTGGTCTGTAAATTATGTTCTTACTTCAAATAAAATAGTTTATTTTTACCCGCACAAAACGACCTGGAAACAAAAAATAATAAAACAGAGTAAAATGGCATCCTTATATCCCCTCTCCTTCCATCCCATTTATAAAACCAAGATCTGGGGTGATGATAAATTAAAAAATCTGCTACATAAAAACGTCGGAGATCTCAAACAGGTTGGTGAAAGCTGGGAAATATCAGGCGTTCAGGAAAATATTTCTGTTGTTAAAAATGGCTTCCTCGCCGGTAACAGTCTGGAAGAACTGGTGGAAGTTTATATGGGAGATCTTGTCGGAGACAAGGTATATGAAAAATTCGGAATAGAATTTCCCCTGCTCATAAAATTTATAGATGCCAGTGATATATTGTCGGTGCAGGTCCATCCTGATGACAAAACGGCCATGAAAAGACATCATGCCTACGGTAAAACTGAAATGTGGTATGTTCTGCAGGCCGAACCGGGTTCAGAGATTATTATCGGGTTCCGTAATAATGTAACAAAAGAAAAATATCTGCAACACTTGAATAACAAAACCCTGCGTGAAATCCTGAACAGTGAACAAACAAGTGCCGGAGATGTATTTTTTATTCCTCCGGGGAGGGTTCATGCCATTGGCGCCGGGGTGTTATTGACGGAAATTGAACAAACCTCGGATATAACCTACCGGATCTATGACTGGGACCGGAAAGATGCCAACGGAAAAAGCAGGGAACTACACACCGACCTGGCATTGGATGTAATCGACTTCAAAGCCTATCCCCGGTATAAGATTCCCTATCATGACCAGATCAATAAAACCACTGACCTGGTTCATTGTGATTATTTTCATACGCAACTCATTCATTTCAATAATACACTGGAAAAAGATTACTATGAACTGGATTCGTTTGTTATTTATATCGGTGTGGAAGGGGAAACTGAAATTGAGTATGAAAACGGGAGTTCCCTCCTGCACATGGGAGAAACCCTCCTGATCCCTGCCGAGCTTAAGGATATAAAGTTAATGCCCCGGGGGGAAGCAAAAATCCTTGAAGTTTATATTAAGTAGAAGTCAACTATTCACTATGTGAGCTCCTTATCTCAATATTTGATAATTTTAAACACCTTTTCTTTTTCCCCGGTTTTTATCCTGACAAAATAAAGTCCTTTAGGCTGACTGCTCATATCTATCCGCAGGCGGGATACCGTTCCGGCAAACACTTCTTTTTCCTCCAGTTGCTGTCCCAGGATATTACTAACCGAAACATCAATGACACCTGTCAGATCTGAGGGTAATTCCAGGGTAAAAGCTTCTTTAAAAGGATTCGGATAGATCCTGAAATCCGTTATCTGTTTCCTGACGGGTTCCACTTTTGTACATGCATCCACATGTACCACCACCGTATCGGTGATCTCACATCCTCCCGTATCGGTTACCGTTACCCACCAGGAACCGCTGTCACCAACTGCGAGGGTTTGTGCCGTGCTGCTGTCCGACCACAAATAGCTTGTATAGTCACTTCCCGGATCGAGCACAATGGTATCATTAGCACAAATGGTTGTATCATGAAAGTCAAACAGAGAGGTGGTATCGGCAAAGCTGCATTTGCTTCCGAGCCACAGATCGTCAAGATATAACAGTGAGCCCGGAGAGCTATTGCCCGCACCGCTAAATACCTGACCCGAAGTAAAAACGAGATTTACGGTATCGACTTTCACATCTCCCAGTTTCAGGGTATCGCTGAAAAAGGTATATTCGGGAACAGGCGGGAGATTAAAAGCCCTGATTTCCCGGTCACGACTGTTGGTCTGGTCATTCCATTTCGAACATATTACCATTGCCTGGGCGCTGTCCACACCTACCGGCATATATTTATAATATCCGCTGATAACCATCGGAGTTTCCTTTACCGGAAACCCTCCGGATATATCATTGATGTCGAGGTTACCGGAAGAAACGATCCCTATATTCTGTTCCGCAAAATCGAGGTAAACGGTTTTCAGTAACAAGGCATAATTCCCCGAATGGGCATCTTCCGTACGGTAACACATTTGATCACTTTTTGTCAACGCCGACACCCAGTTACCACTTTGCCAACCTACAGGATCTTCGTAACTGAGCATATCCCACACATCAAAATCCCCGTTAGGGATGGTTTGGGTTACACCGGTAAACTGGAGATGATCTACATACAGATAGCTGCCAGCCACCGCATCCCAGGGTGTTCCCGATGCCAAACCAATAATCGCAGTATCCGGCATCTCAGTCAAGGTATCCAGTTTAAAGGCCATTCGCGTGTAATCATCTGTTTGTCCATATAACAGGAACCAGTTTTCATCTATTACCGTACCATTTTTCTTGAATACGACGATTATTCGCGCCGTATCATTGCCTTCCATTTTATATTTAAAATAACCGGCTAGGGAATCCGGCTTTTCAGCAAACGGGAATCCTCCGAGAAATTCCAGATTCGGATAATCTCCTGCAACCCGACTTTTACAAAACACAAATCCGGGGATCACCTCCTGATCATATTCAAGGTTTTCCATATACAAAGCATAAGAGCCTGAATAGGCATCAGTTGTTTTTCTTACTGCCAGGCTTGTATCCCCTTTTATGGCACCAAGAATATCGGACGTAAGCCAAAATCGTGGCTGCTCAAATAACTGTTGGGTTTCCCACTGTTCAAACCCCCTGTTGGGTATATTCTGCGGCATGCTGGCCGTGAGAATGAACAGAACAAAAATAAAAGTAAAAATCCATTTTTTCATGACCTTTCCTCCTTATTATTAAACGTTCATTTACAAAGTTACGGGGATATGACCAAAATGTCAACATTCCAATAATAAATTGGTTATGGTTTATTTATTTACAAAAACCGAGCCAATTAAGTATAATTTAAAATTTCTTTTCCCCATTTTATATCACAATAAATATCCACACCTTTGTGCGGATTTTTATTGTTATGAAAGATCTCACCCAGGGAAAGGAAGCAAAACTGATACTCCGGTTTGCCACACCCATGTTGTTGGGCAACATATTTCAACAGTTATATAATATTGTTGACAGTATCATCGTAGGGAACGTACTGGGAAAACAGGCGCTGGCAGCCGTAGGTGCATCTTTCCCGGTCATTTTTACTGTCATAGCCCTGCTGATCGGCGTAGCCAGCGGCACCACCATTGTGATCGCGCAATATTTCGGGGCCCGTCGGCTGGACCAGGTCAAAAAAGCCATGGACACCTTTTACATTTTTGCTTTTTTCGCTTCTATCGGCATGTCTGTTCTGGGGATCATTTTCAGCGAGGATCTTTTCCATTTGTTAAAACTACCGGCAGAGGTGTTACCACAGGCCAAGACCTATCTGCATATTATTCTGGCGGGCATCATCATCTTTTTCGGTTTTAACGGCACCAATGCCATTTTACGGGGATTAGGAGATTCGAAAACTCCCTTGTATTTTCAGATAGCTGCCACGCTGGTAAATATCGGGTTGGATCTGTTATTTGTAATGGTATTCCGTTGGGGTATCGCGGGAGCAGCCATCGCCACTGTAATGGCCCAGGCCGGAGCGCTGGCTACCGCTATCTGGTACCTGAACAAATATCACCAACTGATCCGCATATCATTTTTCGGACTGAAGTTCGACCGGGATATTTTCAAAAAAAGTATCCGGATCGGACTGCCCACCGGTTTCCAGCAAACATTCGTAGCACTGGGGATGATGGCCCTGATGGGGATCGTCAACACCTTCGGCACGGATGTCATCGCTGCATATTCCGTTGCCGGACGCCTTGATTCCCTGGCCACATTACCGGCCATGAACTTTGCTGCTGCCCTGGCCACCTTCGTAGGACAAAACCTGGGTGCCGGCAAGCCCGAGAGAGTTAAAAAAGGATTGGTCTCCACCCTCTGGATGAGTGCCACAATCGCCCTTTCCATCACCCTCATTGTACAACTCTTCCCCTCTCAACTCATGGGGTTGTTCACAAAAGATGCTTCCGTCATAGCCATCGGCCGCCAATATCTGGTCATCGTCAGTGCTTTTTACATTGTTTTCTCCGGCATGTTCTCTATCAACGGAGTACTCCGTGGTGCCGGTGACACCCTTGTCCCCATGTTCATCACTCTCTTTGCCCTATGGTTCATACGCATCCCCGCTGCCTGGTTTTTATCGCACAGGATCGGGGTTACCGGTATCTGGTGGTCTGTGCCCATGGGAATGATTACGGGATTCACGATATCATTTCTCTATTATCTTACCGGAAAATATAAAAATAAGGTGATCGTTAGAAAAAGCCTGGTCGTTGATCGTTGACCGGCAAACGTTATCAGAAATTCACTACGCTACCTCACTCTCTTTCTGGTTCCCTCAAAAGACATATTTTTATGATTATACTTAAAAAGTATGCATCTTTGTAAGGGAAAATATTGATAAATTTCATTGTCCTGAATAAGCTAAAATGAAAGACCTGAACGTTTACGGATTTTTTACAGGACTGGTTGCTTTCCTTTTGACAGGATTGTTTCATCCGTTGGTTGTATGGATAGAATATCATTTTGGTAAACAGGCATGGCGGGTATTATTTTTTTTCGGGATTTTGTCTGTCGTACTTTCATTATTCTGTAGAAATAACCTTTTATCCATATTCTTAGGGGTTTTGGGATTTGCATTATTTTGGAGTGCGTGGGAGTTAAATGAGCAACATAACAGGGTCATAAAAAGAAATTCGAATAACAAAGAAAAATAAGGGAGAATCAATAGTATATGATAATTGAATTATTTCATCTTAAAATAAATTTATCCGGCCTGGTGTTGGGTTCATTTACTTTCCTGATGATCATGTCGGGCAGATATTCTTGTATAGCAGGAGAATATTATTTCTCCAAAAGATTATGGATTTTATTCCTTTTAATTGGGATCATATCTTTGCCGGTTTCCTTGTTATTGAAAAATTTATTTCTTTCTGCCATGATTTCGATAACAGGTTTTACCTATCTTTGGGGTATTAATGAAATTATTAAACAGGAAGAACGGGTAAAAAAGGGGTGGTTCCCGGAAAACCCACGTAAGAAAATGAAAAAGAAGTAAGTATGTTTTTTTCGGGCGTATTTTCATCACAGATCTCATTTGTCATCATGTTTATGGGGCTTATATATTATATAGCCCAAACAATGATCTTTGGTGTAGATAAGATCCAACATTTACTGGCTCACAAAGAAAAAGAAAACAATACGGCCCAGATATACAACCATACGTCGTCCTTAGATCTTTCCGTAAAAGCTGATTACCATTTCGAGCAATACAGGCAATCCGGGCGTTACACATCACCGGCACCTCTGACTGCCATAGCAGAAAAACTTTCTCTGATTATGGCAGGGGAAAATCATACGGCCGTCTCTTATCAGATGAACATTATTCTGCCTTCCTCAAGGCCGGATGCCTTTAATAACCGTGCTCCTCCTGTCTGCTGATATTTCTTTTTAAATCCGTCAAAATATTTTTTCTTTCAACAGGGATTATTGTTTAATCCCCGAATTGTTATGTCTTTTATTCTTCCCATGCAAGTTGATAAAGACAGACGGATAAATCAGGTATATTATTGAGAGAGAGGAATAAGGTTGAATTACAAAAATTATAATCATGAAAAGAATTAAATTGTATATGATATTGTTTTGGATATTGATTTCTCCGAATATTTTCTCACAAAAGAAATTCACTATCATTGACACAACAAGTACGATACAGCTAAAAGAAGTCACAATTCAGGCTGAAAAAACAGATTATAAACTGCAAAAAGTACCGGCCTCGGCCTCTGTGGTTACATCCGTTGCCATGAAAGAACACAGGATTGAATCATTAACAGACCTGACATTGAGAATTCCAAATTTTTATATGCCGGAATATGGCACCCGGCTTACTTCTCCGGTATATATCAGGGGAATAGGATCAAGAATCAACAGTCCTTCAGTAGGTTTGTATGTTGATAATATCCCTTATCTCGATAAGGGCGCTTTTGATTTTTACCTTGTTGGAATCCGTAAGATAGAGGTACTGAGAGGTCCGCAAGGTACTTTGTATGGCCGGAATACCATGGGGGGGCTGATAAAAATCTATACGGCAGATCCGGAATTCTACCGGGAAGGAGGTGCCAGTATTGACTATGGTAATAACAACAATATCAGGGGATCGGTATTTTACAATACTCCACTGGGTAAATCTATGTCAATAAGAGGGGATGCTGCCATACTGCATGAAAACGGTTATATAAAAAACATATATGATAACCGGTCGGTTGACAGAATGAATACTTATGCCGGCAGGATAAAATGGAAATATGTTCCGGTGAAAAATCTTCAGGCTGATATAACTGTTGATTTTGAAAAAAACAGTCAGGCAGGATATCCTTTTGGGCTTTATAATGACTCAACCCAGCAGGCAGGAGATGTAAATTATAATCAAACCAGCAGTTATGACAGGGATCTTTTATCCTCCGGAATAAATCTGAAATATCTCGCCGGAAGAATGGTAGTAAATTTTGCTGCCAGTTATCAATGGCTCAATGACAAGCAAAAAATAGATCAGGATTTTACGCCTCTTTCTCTTTTTTTTGTGACGCAAAACCGGATGAATAACAACCTGGCGCAGGAATTATCCTTCCACTCTGTGGAAAAATCCCGTATCAGTTGGGTGGCCGGTATTTTTTCCTTTCAACAATTTTCTGATAAGCACGTAATCGTAGATTTTGGGAAAGATGCCGCAATGTTCCATGTGGCCGACAAAAATAAAAAATATAACCAGCCTTCATACGGAACGGCTTTGTATGGCCAAATAAACATACCCTTCCGGAAATTTAACTTAACCGGGGGATTGAGACTGGACAATGAAACTTCTCGTCTCGGATATGATTATGACCTGATCCTTCTTTCCGGAGATACGATCCATACGGATTTTAATCACCGGATGGGGTTTTATCAATGGCTTCCCAAACTGGCTCTGTCTTATCAACCGATATCAGGAGTAAATGTTTATCTCTCTGTTCAAAAAGGATACAAAACAGGTGGTTTTAATTCAACTTTTGAACGTGAAGAAGATGAAACCTACGGTCCGGAATATAGTATAAACTACGAAACAGGAGTGAAAACATTTTTCCTGCAACACCACATCGAAGCAAATCTGAGTCTTTTTTATATCGACTGGAAAAATCAACAGGTTTATCAACCGGTCCCCAGTGGACACGGGGCCATGCTAAAAAATGCAGGTCATTCGATGAGTAAGGGAGCAGAAGCAGAGATACAAACCATACCGGTCAAAAATTTAAGATTATATGCTAATTTCGGTTATACTGATGCAAGATTTCTAAAATATGAAAAAGACTCCCTGCACATTTATAACGGCAATTATATTCCTTATGTTCCCCGTTATACTTTGAATACAGGAATAAATTATTCGTGGACATTGCATACATCCGCTTTACGGAAGATCATATTCAATCTGGATTACATGCATATAGGCAAGATCTTCTGGAATGTATCAAATCTTGCTTATCAGAAAAATTACGGACTTTTAAACAGCAGAGTGACTTTTTCAACAAAACGGATGGATTTTGGGGTATGGGGAAATAATCTGATGAATACAAAATACTCTGTCTTTTATTTTGAAGAACTGGGCCATGCTTTTGCACAGAAAGGCGTACCCCTGCAGGCCGGCCTCTTTATCACATTGATGTTCCGATGATGACCGATAAACCCGTAAATAAATATTTTACTCTTTTATCGCTCTATCTTGCCCAGTCGATCCCGATGAGTTTTTTCTCTACCGTGTTGCCCGTTATTATGAGGATGCAACATTATTCTCTCAGCTCTATCGGGTACATTCAACTGGTAAAATTGCCATGGATCCTGAAATTTCTTTGGGCTCCAATGATTGACAGAAGCGCAAAAGGTACAGCCGGATACAAAAGATGGATCACTGGAAGTGAGTTGTTTTATGCATTGGTGGTCTTCAGTATGGCCGGCCTGCACCTACAGACAGATTTTTCAACGATCGTTGTTCTGATGATCATTGCTTTTACCGCTTCTGCCACGCAGGATATTGCCACCGATGCTTTTGCAGTACTGATTCTAAACAGGGAACAACGCAGTATGGGCAACAGTATGC
>WFSC01000096.1 GCA_015486185.1 Bacteroidales bacterium
CAGATACTTATGATGCATAATGCCGGACTCTCCTGTTTTCCGGAAATTGGTTCCCAGCGCATCTTCCAGTGTTTTCTTTACGGTAGCCATATTGGGGTCGCTGTCATCATTTACCAGTACTTTGGCTGTAACCCCTGCATCGGCACGGTCACGTATGGCATAACCTATTTCACTGCGTGTTATAAGCATGGTAGCAGCAGACAGATCAGCATCAGCCGAGTTGATCGAAGCCAGTATCTTTGAATTGGTGCCATCGGTCGGACTGAAATAGCATTCTACCCGGTGACCGCCGATCATAAAGTCATGGGGTGTGTTGTCTGATTTGTCCGGACCGAATTTGCTGTTGGCCGTGTCAGGCTGATCGCCGCTGCTTCCAAACATTTCTTCAAATTCCAGTGTATAGGTGATAGCCAGACTCTGATCCTGGACGATGATCACATTATTTGGGTCCCTGTTCATTTGATTGTCAGTAAAGTTGGTCGATCCGGTCCAGACAATGGGGTCATTGGGATCTGTGGATTTGGCATCGATAATCACGAATTTATTGTGCATGATTCCGTAGTTGGGATAGTCGCTTTTCGGACTGGCGATCTTTCCGATACCTGCGTTCAGTTCGTCGATGCCGGAATTATCCGTGTTACTGTCATATACCACACGTACCCTGACACCCCGGTTGTAGGCATTATTCAGGGCTGTGGAAATATTGGAGATATTGTAATTGTTGAAATTGTAGATGGCCACATCGATGGTTTGTTTGGCCCGTTGTATGTATGCAATAAGAGTATCATCCACGGCATGATCAAGCCATATGGCCTTAACGCCCTTTGACACGGTCGTATCCACCGGACGGTTGAAATAAACCCTGATATCTCCTGAAGACAGTGACTGCGTAATAAAAGGCCGGGTCAGTGCCCAGGCTGTATCGTCTCCATGTACGGAAAAGGCTTTCACATAGATCAATTTGGAAGGGCTCTCTCCTGTGAGGTTAATAACATGTGTTGTGCTGGTACCGGAGACTGAGATAATTGCTTCTTCGGCAGCAGGCGTATAACCATATTTGATTTCGGTAGTGCCTTCCACATCGGTAGTCCACGACAGGGTAAATCCATCGATGGCAATATTGTTAACAGTAACCGGACTGATGATGTTGATGGAACTTCCCGGGATCAGGTCGTTCTCATCGCGTGGCAGGATCTGGTATGTGGTTTTGTACTGGGCAAGCGGCCCAATGATCGTAACATTGCCGGAGGGGATGACTTTTCCTACCAGCGGTGAGTTGGAATCATTGATCCGTATTTCGCCCTGCTGACCACTGGCAGTGAAAGTATAGTTGGTCTTTGCCGAGAAAGTGGCTCCGGCATCTGCAAAAACGGCATTTTCTATTTTTACCAGTTGAGCCTCATAGTTGTCACTTAACTGATCCGGGGTCAGTACGACCGGAACAGGCAGTGTGTGATCAGATGAGATCACAGTAACGGAATTGACGGGACTGAGCTCAAGTAAATTATTGTAATCTGAAAGATCGCCGGTAATGACAATGCTGTCGCCCCGTTTGACATTGGCCAGTTTGGCGTAATCATAGGCGGCAATACCGGCCGTGCCATCCTGAAGGTAACGGATGCCTCCCAGTTCACTTCCATTGGTGACAATACCGGTAACCGTAACGGCTGTCCCTATTGATTTATTTCTGGCTTCTGAAATAGAAATAGGAGCCTGCCCAAAAGAAACATAGATCAATAAAAAGTAAAGGACAGAAAAAGTAATTATTTTTATTTTCATGATGTAGATATTAAAATATTTATGCCTGCATTATATAAAATCTGAAAGAATTGGTAATTGAGTATTCGCTTTTGGGTATTATTTGGAATTTGTGATTTGTGTTTTGAAATTTTTTATATGAATATATAAGATACTTATTTTTAAAAATTCAGTGCAATGGAAGTATTAAACCTTCTTCCCTGTCCGAAAAAGACGGTAGCTGATTTGGCATCGAAATCTTTAAAGGGCAGGGGACTGTATGGATCATTGTTTGTCGCGTCGGAGATATATTTGATGTTTAATGCATTCAACAGGCTGAACCGGAAACTCAGGTGTATTTTTTTTGTAACCGGAAAAGAATATCCCAGGTGCAGGTCTAACATGGAATAATTCGGCACCTTCCATGAATCTACCGGATTGCCGTTTTCGTCTGTGGTGGATTCGGGGGTGAAATTTGCATAATGACGTGCAAAGTAAGTAAACCTGCCATTCAGATATAATCCTTTTACCGGTGCATACCGCAGACTGGCACCTGCCTGTGTCTGTGCGGCGTCTCCCACATGGATGCCTTTGGCATTGAAATCAATGATCTTGTTCACAGGATCATGGGTGTCGTAGTTGTAAAACTGTAATCCTTTTACCTCTTTATCCCATTTCCAGTCTCCAAGTGAAAGGAGTCCCTGCAGATCAAGGTTATGTAAAATTTTCCATACAAAATCGAGTTCTATCCCTTTATGGAAAGCATCCATGCCGGGAATGTCGGCATATACCCGGATATTATTTTTGTCAGGATCGTCGGGATCGTAACCGGGTTCTCCGGGCTGCAGTATATAATTGGAGTAAACACGATTGGTAGGCTTGTTTTGCCACCAGGTAAGATAACCGTTGAGGTTCAGTGAGAAGGCAGGTGATCCGTAATGATACCCTCCTTCCAGTGCCTTAACTTTTTCGTTGCCCGTTTCATCGGCAAACTCGGTGGTATATCCTTTATAGAAGTATTTGAAGGCTCTTACCTTGGAAAGATACCCCAGGTTGAGGAAAAAGTTTGAATGTCGGCTGATATTATAATTTCCACCGGTTTTAAAGGTAAATCCCGGTTTCCAGTACCAGTCCGACTGTGATTTGGCAAAATAGTCGATTTTTTTATAGCCGTTGAAAGCTCCTGTCAGGTTGACAAACCAGGAATATTTATCTCCGGTATATTCTGTTTGAAGAAAAATGCCCCCCCAATTTACTTTACCTTTATAATAATAGCGGATCATATCGCCCGGATATTTCATGGCAAGAGATGAGTCGGCATCGTAATCATTTCTCAGATCAGCATCATCAATGGCATAATCTCCGCCCAGCAGATCTGTGACCGTCGTATAGTGAATTCCTGTATAATTACGTAGATCAATTCCTCCGCTGAATTCCAGTTGATCCGAAAAACGGTGGTTGAAAGTGGAAAGCCATCCGAACCAGTTATGATCGTTATGGGCTTCCGTCATATAATTGTAGGAATAATACAATGAATCACTGTAGCGGTCATCAATGGGACAGACTTTTCCAAATGGGGTCTGGGTGCATTTGGCATTGGCATCATAGACTTGCTGCCAGTCTATTTGACCGTAGTATGGATCATCGGGATCATGGATAAGCTGGCCTTCGCGGATGCTGTGACGTGGCCGGTAGCCACCGCCTGTGCCCAGCGACAGATAAAAGATATTGGACAGGCTGGTACGGTCATCAATACGCCACAGATCGCGCAGACTGAACTGTGGCTTGTGGTATTTATTAAGTCGTTCGGAGAGACCCTCTTCAGGGGCATCGGGATTGAACCGGTCGTGGTGCAGGGTGCCCCAGTGTTGGTTATACCCTATTC
>WFSC01000097.1 GCA_015486185.1 Bacteroidales bacterium
CTCGAAACAGATCCGGATGTTGATGCACACCGGGTGGCCGTGATGGGTCATTCACGCCTGGGAAAAACGGCTTTATGGGCAGCAGCCGAAGACCAGCGTTTTGCCCTGGCCATATCCAACATGTCAGGATGCGGGGGAGCAGCCCTTTCCCGCCGGCGTTACGGAGAAACTGTCAAAAGGATCAATACCTCTTTTCCTCACTGGTTCTGCGGCAATTTCAAAAAATATAACGATAATGAAGACGCCCTGCCGGTTGATCAACATGAACTGATCGCCCTGATTGCCCCCCGGCCTGTTTATATTACTGCGGCTGTAGAAGACCGGTGGGCCGACCCCAAAGGCATGTTCCTGGCCGCTGAATATGCCACGCCCGTATATCGCTTGTTGGGAAAAACGGGACTACCGGAGAATGCCGTAATGAAACCCGGCCGGCCGGTCATGGACGGTACCATAGGATTTCATCTGCGTCCCGGAAAACATGATGTGACTACCTATGACTGGCAACAGTTCCTTCTGTTTGCTGGCAGGTTCCTCAAATAATCTTATCTGTTTTTTGATCACTTTACCATATTTCCCATTACCTTTGTATCCATTTTAAAATTATAAAAGATGGAAATCAAAACAGAGATCATTACCATTGGGGATGAGATCCTTATCGGACAGATCGTAGATACCAACTCGGCCTGGATGGCTGAAAAACTGAATCAAATCGGCATTTCCGTTTTTCAGATCACTACCATTACAGACAACCGGGAGCATATAATGAAAGCAACAGAAGAATCCCTCAACCGGGTGGACATTGTTTTGGTCACCGGCGGACTGGGACCCACCAGCGATGATGTGACAAAAAAGACCCTGGCAGAGTTTTTTGACTCCAAACTGATCCTGAATGAAGAAGTGTTGGCATCCGTAAAGAAGAGACTGGAGGAAAGGAATATAGAGCTCAATGATCTGATCCGGGGTCAGGCATATGTGCCTGACAAATGCCGGGCCTTCGTCAATGAATGGGGTACTGCTCCGGGTATGTGGTTCGAGACCAACGGCAAAGTCCTGGTCTCCATGCCCGGTGTTCCCACGGAAATGAAGGGAATAATGGAAAAATATGTTATTCCCGGCTTAAAGCATAAGTATAGATTACCAGCTATACTGCACAGAACTTTACTTACTTACGGGACATTTGAAGCTCATCTCTCCGGTTTGCTGGAAGACTTTGAGAAAGCCCTGCCTGACAATATTAAACTGGCTTATCTGCCTTCGGCAGGAAGGGTCCGTTTACGGCTGACGGCAAAGGGTGACGATGAGAAAAAACTGGAGTTGTTGCTGGATAAATTCGAAGCAGAAATGGTGAAAAGGGTAGGGGAATATGTATATGGAAAGAACGGAGATACCCTCGAACAGATCACCGGGGACCTGCTGCGGAAAAAGGGAAAAACACTGGCCACTGCGGAAAGCTGCACCGGAGGGATGGTATCTCATCTTATCACTACTGTTCCGGGATCGTCCGATTATTACAAGGGATCAGTAATCTCATATGCCAATGAAGTGAAAATAAACGTGTTGGGAGTACCGGAAGAGGTGATCAGCAAACAGGGTGCCGTAAGCCGTGAAGTGGTGGAACAAATGGCAGCAGGCGTAAGTAACAAACTAAAAACTGATTATGCCATTGCTATTTCAGGGATTGCCGGACCTACCGGAGGTACTCCTGATAAACCGGTTGGTACCGTATGGATCGCTGTAAAATCACCGGAAAAAACCATTACGGAAAAATTTATTTTCGGGTTTACCCGCCTGGAAAATATCACCCGGGCTGCCTATACTTCCCTGAATATGTTGAGAAAACTACTCCTGAATGAATCTTTTCAATAAATTATTGCTTTTTTATTTGATTTTTTCATGAAAAATACCGTATTTTGCGCTCACTTTTAAAACGCATAATATTTCAACAACAAGAAAAGATGTCGAGAGTTTGTCAAATAACAGGGAAAAAGGTGGTATCGGGAAATAATGTGTCCCACTCCAAACGCAGAACCAGAAGAAAGTTTTATCCGAATCTTTTTGTGAAAAAATTCTATCTCGAGGAAGAAAACCGGTGGATCACCCTGAAAGTTTCTGCTGCCGGATTGCGTACCATCAATAAAAAAGGGCTGGGCCCGGCTTTGCGCGAAGCCAAAGCTAAAGGTTATATCGAAACATATTAATAATTGGTAAGATCATGGCCAGAAAAGGAAACAGAATACAGGTTATACTTGAATGCACGGAACATAAGGATAGCGGTATGCCCGGAACATCAAGGTATATAACAACCAAAAACAGAAAAAACACGCCAGAAAGACTGGAACTGAGAAAATACAATCCTATTCTAAAACGTTATACCCTTCACAGGGAAATAAAATAAGATTATTATGGCAAAGAAAGTTGTTGCAACATTAAAAACCGGAGAAGGGCATTCTTTTACAAAAGCCATTCGCTTTGTAAAATCTCCTAAAACAGGTGCCTATACCTTTCGCGAAGAGGTTATTAACAGGGAACATGTGAAAGATTATTTCAATAAAAAATAAATTGTTTTCATGGCTTTTATGAAAAGCTTTCTTCTAACGGAAGGAAGCTTTTTTTATTTATATTATCTTCGCGTTCTGAACCAATAAACGACAAATGGGTTAATATGGGATTATTTTCAAAAAAGAGTAGCAAAACGGACGTCTCTACCGGAAAAGCTACTTCCACTAGTTTGGAAAAGGGATTGGAAAACACCCGGGAGAGTGTTTTGAAAAAACTTTCCCGGGCAGTAGCCGGAAAATCCAAAGTGGATGACGAAGTACTGGATAACCTGGAAGAAGTTTTGATCACCTCTGACGTGGGGGTGGATACTACCCTGGAGATCATCGAAAGGATACAACAGAGAGTAGCCCGCGATAAATACCTGGGCACGGATGAGCTGAACCGTATTTTGCGTGAAGAGATCGCTGCCTTGCTGGCTAAGCAACCCCAGGCAGAAGGAAAAGATTTTAGTCTGGAGGGGTTGTCCAGACCGTATGTAATCATGGTGGTAGGCGTAAACGGCGTGGGCAAAACAACCACGATCGCCAAATTGGCCTGGCACTATAAACAAAGGGGGTATCAGGTCATTCTGGGGGCAGCAGACACTTTCAGGGCTGCAGCCATCGATCAGTTACAGGTATGGGCCGACAGGGTAGGGGTGTCACTGGTAAAACAACAAATGGGCTCCGATCCGGCCTCCGTGGTGTTTGATACCCTTCAGTCTGCCAAAGCCAAAAATACCGATGTGGCGATTATTGATACGGCCGGACGGTTGCATAATAAAGTTAACCTGATGAATGAACTGGGTAAAATAAAAAGGGTGATGCAAAAAGTAATACCCGAAGCGCCCCATGAGATTTTGCTTGTACTGGACGGATCAACCGGCCAGAATGCTTTTGAACAGGCACGTCAGTTTACCGAGGTTACCCAGGTAAATGCCATCGCAGTAACCAAGCTGGACGGTACGGCCAAAGGAGGCGTTGTAATCGGAGTTTCCGGTCAGTTCCATATTCCCGTAAAATATATTGGCATCGGGGAAGGGATGGAAGACCTGCGGCCTTTCGACAAGGATGAATTTGTGGCATCCCTTTTTCCGTCCGGATAAAGTTGTTTTGGTAAAATTATGATGTCAGGTCGCCGGGAAAAAATATCTGTTATTACCCTGGGTTGTTCAAAGAACACTGTTGATTCGGAAGTGCTCTTACGGCAACTGGAAGAGGCGGGTTTAAAGACTTCCCATAACCCGGGAAATGTTGAGGGAGGTACTGTTATCATCAATACCTGTGGTTTTATACAGGATGCCCAGGAAGAGTCGGTTGACATGATCCTGCGCTTTGCTGAAGCCAGAAAAAGCAAAAAGATCGACAAACTGATCGTCATGGGATGCTTGTCCCAGCGTTTTCAGAATGAGCTGGAAAAAGAGATCCCGGAGGTGGATCATTATTTTGGTGTGCATCATCTCAAAGAGATCATACAGGCAGCAGGAGGGAGGTTCCATGCAGGTCTTCTGACACAAAGGTCACTTACCACACCTTCCCACTATGCGTATCTTAAAATATCAGAGGGATGCAGCCGTCACTGTGCTTTTTGCAGTATTCCTGCCATCAGGGGCCCTCATGTGTCCCGGCCCGTGGAGGATGTCCTGCGTGAAGCCCGCTGGCTGACGGACAGGGGGGTAAAAGAGATCATGCTCATCGCCCAGGACCTGACCTGGTACGGACGTGATATCTATGGAGAACAAAAGCTCCCCGGGCTCCTGGCCGAACTGTCTGATATCCCGGGACTGAAATGGATCCGGCTGCATTATGCCTATCCATCCTCTTTTCCCTGGGAAATCATCAGCCTGATGAAAGAAAAAGAAAATATTTGTCATTATCTTGATATACCCTTTCAGCATGTTTCTGATCATGTGTTGCAAAAAATGCGACGGGGTCATGACGGACAAATGATCAGAGACATGACAGAGCGACTGAGGAAGGAGATACCGGACGTTGCCCTGCGTACCACCTTACTGGTAGGCCATCCGGGCGAGACGGAAAAGGACTTTCAGCAACTACTTGATTTTGTGCGGGAAACCCGTTTTGATCGACTGGGGGTATTTCCCTATTCACACGAAGAAGGCACCTATGCCTGGCATCATTATAAGGATGAAATACCGGAAAAAGAGAAACATGAACGGGTAAGCGAACTGATGGCCGTTCAGGAAGAGATCGCAAGGCAGAAAAACCAGGAGAAGACAGGAAAAACGTTTACTGTGCTGATAGACAGAAAAGAAGGAGATTTCTGGGTGGGACGTACCGAGTATGACTCTCCTGAAGTGGATCAGGAAGTGCTGATTAGATGGAAAGCAGGGGATAAAATAAAACCCGGGCAATTTTATCCGGTTAAAATTACCCGGGTCAGAGACTTCGATTTGTTCGGTGAAACCGTCTAAAGATCAACTATGCTCCACACTTCCTGTTTCTTCTTTATGTGATTCTGCCAGATCCTTTGGTTTTGTCACCTTGATCTTTATCTCATCTTTCTTACTATCATATCCAACCGCAATGACATCACCTTCCTTTATATCCGTTTTGATGATGGTTTCGGCCATCGGATCTTCCAGGTACTTCTGGATAGCCCGTTTCAGGGGCCGGGCACCATACTGGATGTCATAACCTTTTTCCGCAATGAAGTTTTTGGCAGCAGAGGTTATTTTGAATTTATATCCCAGGTTTTTGATCCGGTCATACAAACCTTCCAGTTCGATATCAATGATCTTCAGGATATCATCCCGGTCGAGGGAATTGAACATAACCACGTCATCCACACGGTTCAGGAATTCGGGAGCAAAGGTTTTCTTCAAAGCTTTCTGAATAACACTCCGGGCATGTGCATCCCGGCTTTCCTTTTTTGTGCTCGTGGTAAAGCCTACACCCTGTCCAAATTCCTTTAGTTCGCGTGTTCCGATATTGGATGTCATGATCACAATGGTATTTCTGAAATCCACGCGGCGTCCCAGGCTGTCGGTAAGCTGACCCTCATCAAGTACCTGGAGCAATATATGATAAACATCCGGATGGGCTTTTTCTATCTCGTCCAGGAGGACAACGGAATAAGGTCTTCTCCTGACTTTTTCCGTAAGCTGTCCGCCTTCTTCGTAACCCACATATCCGGGAGGTGCCCCTACAAGCCGGGAGACAGAGAATTTCTCCATGTACTCGCTCATATCGATCCGGATCAGGTTTTCCACACTGTCGAACAGATACTGGGCCAGTACTTTGGCCAGTTGTGTTTTTCCCACGCCGGTAGGTCCCAGGAAGATAAATGTACCGATAGGTTTATTCGGATCTTTCAATCCGGCGCGGTTGCGCTGAATGGATTTAACCACTTTCCCGACCGCTTCATCCTGACCAATGATCTTTTCTTTCAGTTCATCCTGCATCTTCAGCAGCCGCATGCCTTCGGCCTGGGCGATCCTTTGTACGGGTACTCCTGTCATCATGGCCACTACCTCTGCCACCTTGTCTTCATCCACGACTTCCCGGTTTTTTGACAGTTCTTTTTCCCACTTGTCTTTTTCCACCTCCAACTGGTCCAGCAACATCTTCTCCTGGTCCCTGTATTTAGCTGCCCGCTCGAAGTTTTGGTTTTTTACAGCCAGTACCTTTTCTTTTTTTGTTTCTTCCAGTTCCTTTTCTATTTCCACGATCCGGTCAGGCACCACGATATTGGTAATATGTACCCTTGAACCGGCTTCGTCCAGAGCATCAATGGCCTTATCCGGAAGATGCCTGTCGGTGATATACCGGTTGGTAAGCTTCACACAGGCTTCCAGTGCTTCATCGGTGTAGATTACATTATGGTGGTCCTCATAACGTTCCTTGATATTGCGCAGGATATGCATGGTCTCTTCCATGGTGGTAGGTTCCACCATCACTTTCTGGAACCTTCTTTCCAGTGCCCCGTCTTTTTCAATATGCTGACGGTATTCATCCAGGGTGGTGGCGCCAATGCATTGTATTTCGCCCCTGGCCAGAGCAGGTTTCAGCATATTGGCGGCATCCAGAGATCCGGTTGCGCCACCGGCTCCCACAATGGTGTGTATCTCATCAATGAACAATATGATATCCGGGTTTTTTGTCAATTCATTCAATATGGCCTTCATCCGTTCTTCAAATTGCCCCCGGTATTTGGTTCCGGCAACAATGGAGGCCAGATCAAGGGTGACAACCCGTTTATCAAACAATACACGTGACACTTTACGTTGAACAATCCTTAAAGCAAGTCCTTCAACAATAGCCGATTTACCCACACCCGGTTCGCCGATCAGTATGGGATTGTTTTTCTTACGGCGGCTCAGTATCTGTGCCAGTCGTTCGATCTCTTTATCCCTTCCAACAATAGGATCCAGCCTGTCTTCCTCGGCAGCACGGGTAAGGTCAATGCCAAAGTTATCCAGTACCGGGGTTTCTGAAGTACTTTTCGAAGGAGTTGATGATGAACCTTTACTGCTGCCTCTGAAACCCTTTGACTCTTCTTCTTCCTCTTCTTCCCCGGGAAAATCAGCCGAGGCTTCCGCCTGATTATCCAGGATCTCATCCCTTACCAGTTCATAGTCGATATTCATATCCCTGAGCTTTACCGTTACGAGAGATGTCTCATCCTTCAGGATGGCAAGCAGGAGATGTCCGGTATCAATGATATCATTCTTGAGAGATTTGGCTTCTAAATGGACAAGCTTCAAAACACGTTCCGAAGAACGTAACAGTGGTATATTCTCTGTTGTACTGATCTCGAGAGGATGGTCACTGCGCAAACTACCCTCAATGGCTTTTTTAAGATCAAACAGATCAACGCCAAGCGTTAAAAGCACATCTACTGCCAATCCTTCACCATCACGCAAGATTCCCAAAAACAAATGTTCTGTGCCAATATAGGCATTTCCAAGGCGGATGGCTTCCTCCTTACTGTAATTCAGCACATCCTTTATCCTTTGTGAATATTTTCCTTCCATATTTAATCTTCTCCTAAATTCTTCATTATTAAAGATCTAAAATAAATCATTCAATTTTTTTCATTCCTCTGTCAAAAATAGACCTTTTTATGATTCCAAACTACAAATATAATTAAAAAACTCCTTTTTTCCTCATACTATTACAAACAGTTTTTTGTTGATAATTCTATTTATTATATACCATTTTTTCCATAATATTTCACTATTTTCGTGCGTTCAAAATCGATTATCAAGAAAGTTTAACAATAAGTATGCCAGAACTGGAAAATATTATTAAGATCAACATCGAGGAAGAGATGAAATCGGCCTATATCGACTATTCCATGTCGGTGATTGTGTCGAGGGCATTGCCTGATGTTCGGGATGGTCTGAAGCCTGTCCACCGGAGGGTGTTGTACGGAATGTATGAACTGGGCGTGTTCTCCAATCGTCCAACAAAAAAATCTGCCAGGATAGTAGGGGAGGTGCTGGGAAAATTTCATCCTCATGGTGACTCTTCCGTATATGATGCCATGGTAAGGATGGCTCAGGAGTGGTCTCTGCGTTATCCCCTGATTGACGGTCAGGGAAACTTTGGTTCTATTGACGGAGACAGTCCTGCCGCTATGCGATATACCGAAGCCAGACTCAAAAAAATTGCAGAAGAGGCCCTGGCCGACATAGACAAGGAAACCGTTGATTTTCAACTGAACTTCGATGATACACTGAAAGAGCCTACCGTGCTACCTACACGGATCCCTTTGTTGCTTATCAACGGGGCGGCCGGTATTGCCGTGGGAATGGCGACGAATATACCTCCCCACAACCTGAGCGAGATCATTGACGGACTGGTGGCACAAATCGATAATCCTGAAATTTCCATCGAGGATTTGATGCAATATGTCAAAGGGCCCGATTTCCCGACAGGAGGGATCATTTATGGTTTTCAGGGTATTAAGGATGCATATGAAACCGGACGCGGCCGGATCGTTGTAAGGGCCAAAACCGAAATAGAGACAACCCCGTCGGGCCGTGAAAAGATCATCGTGACCGAGATCCCTTATATGGTGAACAAAGCCGAACTGATCAGAAAAACAGCCGATCTGATCAATGAAAAAAAGATTACCGGGATCTCTTATATCAATGATGAATCGGACCGTAATGGCATGCGCATTGTAATTATATTAAAAAAGGATGCCAGTGCAAATATTGTTCTAAATAAGCTATTTAAATATACTCAATTACAGTCTTCCTTTAATGTAAACAGTATTGCTTTGGTCAAAGGAAGGCCCCGTTTGCTGAACCTGAAACAACTGCTCCATTATTTCATTGAACACCGGCACGATGTCGTAGTAAGAAGGACCCGGTATGAGTTGAAACAGGCAGAAAAACGGGCCCATATCCTCGAAGGTTTGCTGATCGCACTGGATCATCTGGATGAAGTGATCAGGCTGATCAGAGCTTCCAAAACAGTGGAAGAAGCCCGTGAAGGACTGATGTCAGCATTTGAATTGACTGAAATACAGGCCCGGGCCATTCTGGATATGCGTTTACAAAAACTGACAGGACTGGAAAGAGATAAGATCAGGAATGAGTACGATGAGTTAAAGAAACAGATCAAATACATGAAAGAAGTGCTTGAATCAGTAGCACTTCAGATGAAGATTGTAAAAGAGGAACTCCTTGAGATAAAAGAGAAATACGGTGATAACAGGCGGACAGATATCGTCCCGGATGCCGGTGAATTCAATCCCGAGGATTTCTATGCCGATGAAGAAGTAGTTATTACCATCTCTCACCTGGGTTATATCAAACGTACACTGCTGACGGAATTCAGGCGCCAGAACAGGGGAGGGGTCGGTGCCAAAGGCAGTACAACCCGCGAAGAAGACTTCATTGAGCATATGTATATTGCCACTATGCACAATACCATGCTTTTCTTTACGGAAATGGGCCGGTGTTATTGGCTGAAAGTATGGGAAATACCGGAGGGTAGCCGGATATCCAAAGGAAGGGCCATACAGAATATGGTGAATCTGATCCCCGGGGATAAGGTGAAAGCATATATAAATGTTAAATCACTTAAGGATCAGGAATATATCAATTCTCATTATATTGTATTGGCAACCAAGGGAGGTGTTATCAAAAAGACGCTGCTGGAAGCTTTTTCCCGTCCACGCCAAAACGGGATCAATGCTGTAACAATACGGGATGAGGACCAACTGTTATCTGCAGCACTTACTACCGGAAGCCAGGATGTATTGCTGGCCGTTCGTTCGGGCCGTGCCATTCGGTTTCCGGAAAGAAAAGTTCGTCCGATGGGACGCAATGCTGCCGGCGTCAGAGGAATAACTCTGGCTGGTAAAGAGGATGAAGTAGTGGATATGGTTTGCATTGAATCGACCGAACAGACCATACTCGTTGTTTCGGAAAAAGGATACGGAAAAAGATCCAGAGTGGATGACTACCGCATTACCAACAGGGGAGGAAAAGGCGTTAAGACCATTAATATTACTGAAAAAACGGGTGCGTTGATAGCCATGAAAGCAGTAACCGATAAAGGTGATCTGATGATCATCAATAAATCGGGACTGGTTATTCGCATGCCTGTTGACGGACTGAGGATCATGGGACGTGCTACGCAGGGTGTACGGCTTATTAATCTGCGTAATGGCGATTCAATAGCTGCCGTAGCCTATGTTGAAACAGATGATGCCGGAGAAGAGTTTTCGGATGTTGCTGATACTACCGGTGAAAATTCTTAAATTTTTTGGCAAAGATTTTGTGTTGTAAATATAAAATGTATTAATTTTGAGCATCTTAATAATTTAAAAAAGTATTTAAATAATTAAAACAAAATTTAACCGACATGAAAAAATCAGTCATATTATTGATAGGAGCAATGCTTCTTGGATCAGTGACTTATGCACAGAAAGGTAAGGTTGCGGCGGCACTTACCTACATGGAAAACGGGGAACTTGACAAAGCTTTACAAGCTGTCCAGATTGCCGAAAAAAATCCCAAAACGCAGAATTGGTATAAAACCTATTATGCAAAAGGCAGAGTACTCCAGGCCATTGCAGAATCCAAGGATCCCAAAGTGAAGCAACTTGCAAAAGATCCATTGGTCAAGGCTTATGATAGTTACCAAAAAGCCATTAAACTGGATAAAAAGGGAAGGATCTCTAAAACCATCGAGATCTACCTGCCGATGCTGAACAATGATTTTATTCAGAAAGGAGTAAAAGAATTCCAGGGACAAAAATATGAGGATGCCATGAAATCCTTCGAATATGCTCTGAAAGTTGGTCAGGATAAGGTATTTGGAGGTGTTGTGGATACCAGCCTGATATATAATGCAGGCCTTGCAGCCTATAATGCCAAACTATGGGACAAATCCATTGAACATATCAGAAAAGCGATAGATATGAATTATGGAGGCAGCGCTGCCTATGTATTACTGAAAAATGCTTATCTCGAAAAAGGAGATACACTGACCGCAAAAAAAGTGTTGCAGGAAGGATTTGATAAATTTCCTACGGATAAAACCATTATCTTCGAACTGATAAATTATTATCTCCTCATAGAAAAAAACAGCGAGGCAGCGCTCGATTATATCAAGAAGGGACTGGAAAAAGATCCGGAAAATGCCTCTCTTTATTTTGCTGAGGGACTGGCACTTGACAAGATGGGAAAACATCAGGAGGCCATAGCTGCCTATAAGGAATCAATTGCCAGGGATTCCACATTCCTGAATTCATATTACAATCTCGGGGCCCTGATCTTTAATGACGGTGTTAATATGTTCAATGATTGTAATAAGATCATGGACAATGATAAATTCAAGGCATGTGTAGCCAAGGCAGATGCAAAATTTAAGGAGTCCCTGCCATACCTGGAA
>WFSC01000098.1 GCA_015486185.1 Bacteroidales bacterium
AAATACCTTGATGATCACCACCTGACAGAAAACACGATCGTGGTTTATACCTCTGATCAGGGATTTTATCTTGGTGAACACGGGTGGTTTGATAAACGCTGGATCTATCAGGAGTCACTGCGGACGCCCCTGCTGGTACGTTATCCCAAAGAGATCAAACCGGGCCGGGTGAGTGATAAGTTCGTATCCAACCTGGATTTTGCAGAGACCTTCCTTGATTATGCCGGGGTGAACATACCGGACGAAATGCAGGGGAGATCCCTCCGTCCTGTCTTCCAGGGAAAGGATCCCAAAGACTGGCGCACGGCCATGTATTACCATTATTATGAATATCCGGGGTGGCATATGGTGAAACGGCATTACGGCATTCATACCAGTCGCTACACGTTGGTTCATTTTTATAATGATATAGATACCTGGGAGTTATATGATCTCAAAAACGATCCGGATGAAATGAACAATCTCATTAATGATGAAAGATACAAACCGGTAATAGACTCACTGAAGACCGAACTCAGGAAATTGATGGTAAAATACAAAGAACCACCTTATGCACAATTTAAGGATGAAAAAATAGGCCGGGGACGCCGGCCATTCCATATGCCACCGCAACATCTGAAATATCCCATCACATGGTCCGATACAAAATAAGCATGAGGATCATTGGTTTATCATAAGAACACATGATATTACCAACAGAGAAGAGCTACTAAAATAAGTCAATAAATTTTTAGTCCATGAAACGGTTTATGTTGATCTTACTTCCGGCACTGATTTCCTTTTCATCCTTACCGGGACAGGATTTCAGTCCCTTATCGCAGCGGAAATCACTTCCTTCGGGAGCTAAATATGCTGACCGGTCCCTTTCTCCGGCCGAAAGAGCAAAAGACCTGATTGCTCACATGACCTTTCAGGAAAAGCTGGAGATGACCGGAGGCTGGAAGGGAATGTTTATACCTGGTATCCAGAGGCTCGGCCTACGACCGGTAAGGATGTCGGATGCTTCCCAGGGAGTGCATCTAAAACACGGGTATTCATATATGGAAAATAAAGTCAGCACATCCTTCCCGGGAATGCTGGCTTTGGCTGCTACATGGAATCCTGAACTGGCAATGACTTTTGGGAAAGATATAGGAGAAGAATGCCGTGCCCTCGGGGTAGATATTCTGCTTGGGCCCGGCATAAATATGTACCGGACGTCGGAAGGAGGAAGGAACTTTGAGTACATGGGAGAAGATCCTTATCTCACATCACAAATGGTTGCCCCCTATATCCGGGGGTTGCAGAGTACGCAGGTGATTGCCACAGCCAAACATTTTATTTGTAACGACCAGGAATTTTGCCGGCATATTGCCAGTAGTGATGTGGACGAACGTGCCCTGAGAGAGATATATCTTCCCCCCTGGAAAGCAGCCATTCAAAAAGGAGGGATAAAAGCGGTTATGACCGGAAATAATCTGGTCAATGGCATCCCTTGTTCCATGAATAAACCGCTGATGGCAGATATCCTGCGAAAAGAATATGGGTTTACAGGCATCGCCATGACCGACTGGCAAAACACCTGTTATCATCCCGGCAAGCAAAATCTGGTACTGAACTCAGGGGAAAGTCTGCTTATGTCAAATAATAAAACGTTTGTCGGATACATAGAAAACTACATAGATAAATTCCCGGATAGAAAAAAAGAAATAGAGCATAAATTGGAAAAAATGATCTATCCCAATTTGCTGACATTGTTTGAAATGGGGACATATGACCGGCCTCCCGCAGATGCGTCTTATGAGCATACTTTTCAAAAGCATAAAGCTTTTGCCCGGCAATGTGCGGAAGAAGCAATCTGTCTGCTGAAAAATCAGGATAACATTCTTCCGGTTATGAAAGGAAAAAATATCCTGTTGATGGGAGAGCCGGAGATATATTCCGGAGCAGGCAGCGGTTTTGTGGAGGGGTATGATCATGTGGGTTTTGCCGAAGGATTAACCAGGGTGTATGGCAAAAATTTCAAGTGCCTTCCGCATCCTTCGGATGAGGATATCAAAGCAGCGGATATAGTGCTATACCGTTTAAACAAAAAAGCCGGAGAAGGACATGATGTTCCTTTTAATGAGCCTACAGGAGCCAAAGAAGATATTCTGCGATGTGCAAGGCTTAATCCAAACATTGTGGTAATCATCAGTGCCTGTAATGGTCTGGATATGTCATGGCTGCCCCGTGTAAAAGGAGTACTTTGGTGTTTTTTCCTCGGGCAGGAGAGAGGCATTGCCCTGGCTGATGTCATCAGCGGTAAAGTGAGTCCTTCCGGGCACCTGCCTTTTACCATTGAGCAGAGATTTGAAGATTCGCCGGATCCGGATTTTAATTACCTCGGGGGCAAACCTTACTGGTGTGGCGATAACCGGTGTTATAAAGATTACTGGCTGGGAACAGGGACTGAGAAGCCGGAGATAGCCAGGTATATTAAACCGCATGAAGTGGTTCATATTCCTTATAAGGAAGGTGTTTTTATAGGTTACCGGTGGTATGAAAAATATAATAAACCGGTTCGTTTTCCTTTTGGTTTCGGTCTTTCCTATACCACATTCAATCTTAGCGGATTGACACTCTCTTCTGATGTACTGACTGAAAAACAACCACTGAAAGTGCAATGTAAGATTACAAATACAGGGGAAAAGGCAGGGGCCGAAGTAATTCAGTTATATACGGGAGAAGTAAAGACCCCTGCCAATCGTCCTGTTAAAGAGCTGAAGCGGTTCAAAAAAGTATTTCTGGAACCGGGCGAAACCCGGATAGTTACTTTCTTCATCCGGCGTAATGATTTGGCATACTGGGATACAATAGGGAATAGGTGGAAAATAAAAAGCGGGAAGTATCATATACTTATCGGATCATCTTCAGCGAACATCCGTCTAAAAAAAACTTTCAGTCTTAAATAATTACAGTCTAAAGGGAATTAAGAAAAACGACAGGTCGGTATGATTTGATAACAGACATCATTTAAACTTTATTTAAAATAATCATCAAAATGAATACCATAAAGTTTTCTTTTATTAAAACACTTTTGTTAGTAGTTGTTCTGTTTGCAGTCATGATGCCTGCCCATACACAGAACAAGCGTTTGAACGTATTGTTTATTGCCGTAGATGACATGAACAATGATTTGGGTTGTTACGGGAATAAACAGGTCAAATCTCCCGGTATTGATCGTCTGGCGACCTGGGGTATAGCTTTTACACATGCCTACAATCAGTTTCCGTTATGCAGTCCGAGCCGCTCCTCCTTGCTGACAGGTCTGCGTCCGGATTCTACAAGGGTGTTCGACCTGCATTATCATTTTCGTCAGGGACTGCCAGATGTGGTCACGCTACCGCAGATGTTCAAAAACAACGGATATTATGTTGCACGGGTGGGTAAAATCTTTCACTATGGAAATCCCGGGGATATAGGTACCAACGGACTGGATGATAAAGTTTCATGGACAGAAAGGTTTAATCCTGCAGGTATTGATAAAACCGCACTGGAAATAGATGTAATCAACTTTACTCCAAAAAGGGGACTGGGATCATCAATGGCATATTATGATGATCCGCATGGTAAAGACGTGGAGCATACAGATGGAAAAGTGGCTACCATCGCTATCGATCTGCTTAAAAAACATAAGAACGAACCGTTTTTTATTGCTGCCGGCTTCTACAAGCCCCATTGTCCCTGGATCACGCCGAAAAAATATTTCGATCTGTATGATATAAACAAAATCAAGGTGCCTGTTGTAACCGAATCGGACTACGAGGCTTATCCTCCGCTGGCACTGGCTTCTACCAGACCCTGGCCCGATTTCGGAGTTACCCGTGACCAGGCACGGCAGAGCAAGCTGGCCTATTTTGCTGCCATATCGTTCGTAGATGCTCAGATTGGCCGTATCCTGGATGCTGTGGACAGTATGGGACTGAGAAAGAATACCATCATTGTTTTCTGGAGCGACCATGGGTATCATCTCGGCGAACATGGGCTCTGGTTTAAGCGCAGCCTGTTTGAAGAGGCCGGAAAGTGTCCGCTTATTTTTTCTTATCCCGGTATGAAAACAGCAGGCAGGAAATGTAACAGGCTTGTGGAACTGGTAGACATTTTCCCAACTCTTGGTGACCTGACCGGGTTACAACTGCCGGATAATATCCAGGGTTATAGTCTGACTCCGTTGTTAAAAGACCCCCGGGCCGCCTGGCCGCATCCTGCCTATACGCAGGTGCAGCGTGGAAAGATACCGGGACACAGTATAAGGACAGAGAAATGGCGTTATAATGAATGGGATTACGGCAAAAAGGGGGTGGAATTGTATGACGAGATCAATGATCCCCATGAATGGCATAACCTGGCATCCAACCCGGAATATGCCGGGGTTGTGAAAAAACTCAGTGCATTGTTACATAAACACCATCCACACCCTGTTACCGGCGGAAAAGCCCTGCCGGATACGAAAAAACGTTTTTGTGATTGAAGTAAACCCCGTTACGATAAGCAAAAGGAAAAAATTTAAAAAAACAAATCAGTAACTTTTCGGAGGTAAAGGTTTTCCCGTTAGATCGAACCACTTATCTATAGCCACTGATAGTTTTTTTACAACATCCGGATAATTTGGTGCAATATTAATTAAGTTTTTGGGGTCTGTCTCATCATTAAATAACAAAGATATTTCTTTTCCCTGTATCAGGCGATAACGACCGTCAGTTACCATAACATAATTTTCTATCTCACCGAAGGCATTTTTTCTTTTCACATTTCTCCCTTTATACAGAACAGGAAGCAGACTATAACTCCAGGCACGTTTTTGCAGATCGTCAGGGGAGGCATCGGCCAGTTCCAGGGATGTCCGGATAAGATCGGTCAGTTCAACCGGATCATTTGCCACCAGCCCTTTTTTCATCCGGGCAGGCCAGGAGATAATAAGTGCAGGATTGGTGATCTGACGGTAGAGAGTTCCCTTATGGAAGCGTTTGTGATCACCTATCATCACACCTTGATCAGAGAAAAACACAATCATGGTATTATCATAAAGACCCTTTTCTTTTAATGTCGCAATAATCTTTCCCACCTGATGATCCATAAATGACACGTTGGCACAAAACCCGGCCTGATGTTTCCTGATGATCTTTTCGTCATTGACATATTTTGTTTTTTCTACCAGATCTGCCGGAGGGTTAAAGTTTTTAACTACCGTAGCTCCCGGCATATCTTCAGGGTTAAATGTATGATATTTCTCCGGCACATCATAAGGGCCGTGAGGCACCGAATAGTTCAACCACAGGAAAAATGGTTTCTCCTTATTATAATCCTTCAGAAAATCTTCAGTTGACCGGGTAAAAAAACCGTCAAGATAGATATCTTCAGGTAAGGTACTGATCTTCCCACACTCTGACTTGAAAGTTTCGAAAAGTCCATGACTTTTCAGGAATCCGATGTACCAGTCATGCGCATTTTCTTTGCCTTTTTTTATCTGGGAACATAGTACTGCTCTTCCGAAAGTCTGACGCACAAAATTAAACCCCATTTGTTCGCGCATGGCCTCATTTTTATCCTGCCCTTTTCTTATGAAAGGACGCACATGACACTTCCCTATCCATGCTGTGTAATAACCGGATCGTTGCATGGCTTTCGGGAAAGTCCAGATATCTTCTGGAAGAGCATGCATCTGACCGTTTTGGTAGAACCCCAGATTATGCGGATAAAGACCGGTTATCAGTGCGTTTCTGGAAGGTCCGCACATCATACCCTGACAAACGGCGTTACGGAAATAGACACCTTCTTCCGCAAGTTTGTCTACATTCGGGGTAGATACCACGGAATTACCTGTATAACTAAGATATTCATATTCCAAATCATCCACTTCAATAAAAAGGATGTTAGGCTTTGTATCATTCTTTTCCGGGGTAAAGGAATAGGCAGGATAAACAAATAACATTAAAAAAAGAAACCAGTTCTTCATATTTATAATTTAAAAATAAGATGAATATTTTACAGTTGTTATTAATAATATGCCAAATCAGTATTTATTACTCAATTCCCGATAATCCATGACTACAGAAAATTGCATTATTTTTTATACTCTGATATCAGCTTTTTTATCGCATAATAGGCCGGTTTGGGGTTCAGGTTGTTATCAAACAGACAGCCATCCCAGTCGTTGTGCATGGTGTCGGAAGGTCTGAGCTGCCAGAAATTGATGCCCACCACTCCTGAATCCCTGTTGTCCAGCACCACCTTGGCAATGGCCTTGAAAGTGGCGGCCTGTTCGTTCCATTTGCCGGCATTGTCGCCTTTCAGCCAAACATTGAACTCGGTGATATGAAAAGCCAGATCGTTAGCATGGCACCATTTGATTATTCGGTCCAGGCGTTCCAGGTTGCCCGGGATCTTTTCCCATCCCAGATCGATGTGTGCCTGCCATCCCACACCGTCCACGCGCAATCCGCAGTCGTTGCGCAGGTATTCCACCAGATATTTCATCTTGTTCCATACCTGCTCTTCGAGAGCACCATGTTGATTGATGATCTGTTTGACGTCCGGTGCCTCGGCGTTGGCAATGGTAAAAGCCTCTTTGATATACAGGGGTGGGATTATGAAACTGGAGGAATCATATCCGATGATCGGCCATGGATTTTCCCAGGTATTATTGCCGGGTTTGGGACCGAACCAGCCGGCATCGGTCTTGTCGATGGTCTCGTTCACCACATCCATCCATAGAATGCCGGGTTGTCCGTTGTATCGCCGGCAGAGGGCTGTAACATACTGGTGCAGCATCGTGTCGAGCTCGGCAGCCGTGCGGCTGTCATCCCTGGCCCATTTTGAACATTGCGGACTGATTGGACTGTGCATACGGATCACCTGGCCGTGCCGCTTGCAATGCGCTACCCAGCCGTCAGGATACTCCCATTTCCATTCACCGGGTACCGGATGGATATAACTTTGTTTGAAGTCGTTGGCAGGAGTGATATAGCCGAATTCGGCGTCAGCCGTATCCATGGTGGGTGTGCCCATCAGCCGGTAATGAGTGGCCACACCAATATATACATTCCCGTCGGGAAAAGATGCTTTTACCAGCTTACGTATGGGGGTATGCAGATAAGCGGTGTCTTTAGCCTGTGGAGAACCGGATATTTCCGGAGCCGGTGCCACCTCTTTTCTGCAGGCTGTAGTGGCCAGGACCAGTATCATAAGAAAATGTAACATGGTAAAGGATTTTAGCAGATTCATTGGTGTTTTCAAAAACGTTATCCGGGCTGTTTATTTTATTGTTTCAATATTTTTGCCATGGCCATACCTGTTCTCAGGATATAGAGTCCTCCGGGCAGATCCCGTAAGTCCAGTTCCGTTCCATATGCCCTCTGTTTAATGGTGAAAGAATGACGTTTTCCGGCCAAATCATACAGTTGCAACGGGAAGAGCCGGTCGGCAGGTTGTCTGATAAACACCCGGCCTGTGGTAGGGTTGGGGTAGACATCCAGTTGATCATATTTTTTGCCCCTGACGACAGGAACGGAAGTAGTTGTCAGCAGCTCCCGAATTTTCTCTGCCAGTTTCCGGGAAAAGGCCTGCGCACCCGGTACATTGAAATGCACCTTGTCTCTCAGTCCTTCGGGACCGGTGATCTCTTCACCCCGGATCAGGTAAAGC
>WFSC01000099.1 GCA_015486185.1 Bacteroidales bacterium
ATTTTGATTACAACACCATGGATATGGCACTGGAATACCATGCCCGGATCAAAATTCTGAACAGTAACGGGTTTTCTTATGGCAACGTTACCATTCCCCATTCTGCGAGCAATTCAATCACTCATCTTAAAGCAGCCACTTACAACCTCGTGAATGGCAAGAAAGTTACTTCCAAAGTGGATAAAAGCATGATCTTTGATGAGAAAGTCACCAAAAAAAGCCGGAGGATGAAGATCTCCTTTCCCGATGTCAGGGAAGGATCGATCATTGAATACAGCTACAAGAAAAATTCAGGAAACTATGTTCATCTTGTGCCCTGGACTTTCCAGGCAGACATACCGGTAATGTACAGTGAATTTAATCTCCGGATCCCGGATTATTTTCAATACAAGTATATTCCAGCCGGTTATGAACCTGTTGATATATTCACAAAGCAAAGAGCCGTAGAAAGGGGCAGCATTCCCAGCACCACCTTCCACTGGGTCATGAAGGATGTTCCGGCCCTGAAAGCAGAACCTTATATGCCGGATATTGACAATTATTATTCAAGAATAGAATTTGAGCTTACCTCTATTCAGATACCGGGGAAAGCAAATCAAAATTTTCTGATTAACTGGCCGGATTTTGAAAAAGACCTGAAAAAAGATGAAGACTTTTATCTGGTGCCGGATGGTTGGAATTTTCTGAAAGATTCGGTGAAAACGCTAACAGCAGGAAAAGAAGGCTTGCAAATTATCCGTTCCATCCATGATTTTATCGGACGACATGTAAAATGGAACGGCAAGGACAGGATGTATGCCAGTGACCCTCCACGAAAGATATATAAAACAGGCAGTGGAAACTCGGCTGATATCAATTTTATGTATATCGGCTTATTACGCCAGGCCGGTTTAGTAGCATATCCTGTGATCCTCAGTACACGCGATCATGGCATTATCCGTGATTACAGCCGGCCGGTCTCATTAAAATACAACTATACAATGGCCTGGACGAAAACAGGTGAGAAAGAGTACCTGGTGGATGCCACCGAACCTCTCTTACCGGCCACTCTTATCCCTCTCAATTGCCTTAACGGCAAAGGAAGGGTGATCAGTGACAAACCCAAATGGATCAATCTGCAGGTTAAAAAAGGATATGATGAAACCCTCCTCTGCAATTTTAAGATCACTGATGACGGGATGCTGGAAGGAACAATAAATGCTTCTTATACAGGATATCCGGCATTTTACAGAAGGAAAGCCATTGAGTCCAGGGGAAAAGAAAAATACCTTGAAGACAATAAAAAATCAAAAAGCGAATGGACCTTTGACAAATATCAGATTAAAAATGCAAAAGATCCCTATTACCCTCTTATTGAAAATATGGAGTGCAGCATAGAAGGGAAAATCGAAGATATGGGAGACATGCTGATACTGAATCCGCTGATCAATCCGAAATGGAAAGAGAATCCGTTTAAGAGCGAAAAAAGGATTTTTCCCATTGACTTTACAGCCCCCCGGTACAAACGCTCTGTTATCAACTACACAATCCCTGAAGGATATACCGTAGATGAAGTGCCGGGGAATGTGCGTTTGTTCACACCGGACAGAATGATATCATATACTTACCTGGTCAAAACGATCGGTAACAAGGTACAGATCCTCAGCTCACTGGTTATAAAAAAAGCATTGTTCGTCCAGAGTGACTATAAAACCATAAAATCCTTTTTTGATGAAATATTGGGGAAACAATCCCAACAGATCGTATTAAAGAAAACCCATCCATAAAGTCAGGGATATGTATTGTTTCAGGAAAATCTTACCGCTCTTTATTCTGTTGTTCCTTTATCGTCCGGTATTTCCGGAAAAAACAGAACCGACGCTTGCCGTTTCTCTTATCCCGGCAGATATCAGGGAAGGAAGCGATGCAGTAATTCGCTACAGCAACACCACGATGACCATTAATTCGGAAAAAAAGATCATTTTTCATTATCATTATGCCGTAACGGTATTCAATAAAAACGGAGCCTACCATGCATTTTTTCATGAGGAATATGATAAAATGAGTCATGTGGGACATGTCAGTGGTGTTGCCTATGACCCGACAGGCCGCCGGATTAAAAAGATCGGCAATTCCGATCTGAAAGATTACAGTGCCGTTCCAAACGGAACTTTGTACCAGGATGACCGGATAAAAATCTTTATACCTGACATCCATTCCTATCCGGTAACCTTAGCATATGAATATGATATGGAATACAACGGAATGGTTACTTATCCTTCCTGGATTCCGCAATCATCCTACCGGGTCGGAGTAGAAAAAGCATCTTTTCGCATTATTGCCGGCAAAAAGGACCTGCCCCGGTTTATGAGTAAGAATCTGGATGATCCGGAGTTATCCAAAGAGAAAGATCAACATATCATTCTTTGGACTGTTTCGAACCTGAAGCCCGTAAGATCAGAGCCGCTTGAAGGTGATATGACAGACCGGATACCGGTTCTTTACCTTGCCCCCTGTCATTTTTCCTATGCAAAAACCCAGGGCGACATGTCTTCGTGGGGAGGGATCGGCCGGTGGATCGCTGCCCTGAACAAAGGACGGCAGGTCCTCCCTGAAGAAACAATAATTAAAATAGCCGAATTAACCCATGGACTGAAAACAATGGAAGGTAAGGCAGAAGCAGTATATCACTATATGCAAAAACATACCCGTTACGTCAGTGTCCAGTTAGGAATTGGCGGATTCCAACCTTATCCCGCCTCTTATGTGGACAAAAACGGATACGGCGATTGTAAGGCTCTGAGCAATTATACATGTGCCTTGATGAATGCAGCAGGTATTGACGCCCGTTATGTACTGATCAAGGCAGGAAATGCTGCTGACGATATTCTTACCCGTTTCCCTTCCAACCAGTTCAATCATGTGATCGTATGCATCCCCCGGGAAAAAGACTCCCTGTGGCTGGAATGCACAAACCAGAAGCAACCGTTCGGATTCCTGGGAAAACTTACTGCTGACCGTCATGCCCTGATGATCACGGGAGACAGCGGAGTACTTGTTCATACTCCTGTTTATACCAGGAAAGAGAACACCCAATACCGTCATGCCACCGTAAAAATAGCCAGATCAGGGGAAGCCACAGCAGAAATTCATACCTGCTACCGGGGACTGCAATATGATAATGTATCCACCCCCTTATATTTAAAAGGAGAAGAACAGAAAAAGTGGTATTACCGCTACCTGGATATCCCTGATTTTTCTATCCAAAACATCCACCTGGTCAACCATCCGGATGACCGTCCCGTCCCTTCCTTTGAAGAAGATCTGGATATTACCCTGAAAAAATATCTGATCCTTGGCGGGAAAAGAGGGTTTCTGCCTGTCAACCTGATGAACAAAATCAGCTATATCCCGAAACAGCTCACCCAAAGAGAGTCGGATATTGTCCTGACCTTTGCCTTTACCGATGCCGACACGATCACCTACCTGCTGCCTGAAAAGCTGGAAGTGGAATATGCCCCCTCCCCGGTTCACTTCCAAAGTGAATTTGGAGAATATGAAAGTTCGGTCACTGTTAACGGCCATCAGGTTACTTATATCCGCAGGATCAGCCTGGAAAAGGGAAAATATTCAAAGGACAAATTTGACGAATTTGCCGCTTTCCGGAAAAAGATCGTCCAGGCCGACCGTAAAAAAGTTCTTATTAAACTTTAGTGTATTGTGATCACTCCGGGTGATGTCCTGATCTATTCTTTCAATGCTTTCTTAAAAAAGATTCCTGGCGGGCAACATTCATTTGCCGGCCGGTTGATCCGTGATGTCATCCATGACAGAGCCCATTATGATGCCTATCATGTCATGGATGAAGCAAGAAAAGCATTCCTTCATTCGGGGGAAAAGATCAGCCTGACAGACCTGGGGGCTGGCCACAGCATGGGAAGAACCCATCATGTCCGGAGTGTAAAAAATATTGTCAGAAGATCGGCCGGAAAACCCAAATACCATCGTTTGTTATACCGGATGGTACGCTATTTCAAACCGGCGGTTATACTGGAAGCAGGTACCTCCCTCGGACTGGGTACGCTGGCCCTGGCACTCGCTCATCCCGAAGCTGCAGTTTTTACCCTGGAAGGCGACCCCGCCAGTGCTGCCCTGGCCCGGAAAATGTTTGACCAATGCCATCTGAAAAATATTACACTGCTCACAGGTCCTTTCAGAGACGGATTACCACAGGTATTCACACAAACAGATCAGGTGGATTTTATTTTTCTCGATGGCCATCATGAAGAAAAAGCCACCCTGGAGTATTTTGAAGCCTTCCTGCCACATCTCCATGAAAAAAGTATTCTGGTTACAGATGATATTCACTGGTCAAAAGGCATGAGCAAAGCCTGGTC
>WFSC01000100.1 GCA_015486185.1 Bacteroidales bacterium
CAAGGTGATCCCGGGTTGGACGGAAGCATTACAATTAATGCCTGTTGGCTCGAAATGGCGTTTGTTTATTCCTTCTAATCTGGCTTATGGAGAAAGAGGCGCCGGGAAGACCATCCCGCCTAATTCCACACTCATCTTTGATGTTGAACTGCTGGGTATAGAAAAATAATGACATAACCACATAAAAAAACAGCCTGTGTGAAACAAGGCTGTTTTTTTATGGAACAATGGCATTGTTTTATTTACCACTACTCCACTGGTCGGTTAATTCTCCGCCTTCAGTATATATGGTCCATGACCTGCGCAGAAAGGTTTAAAAACTAATATCCAGGTTAACATAAAACCAGTTCAGGTCGGCATAGTCGTTGCGGGCTGCCCAATGACGGTAATTGGCTGCTATTTTCAGGTATTTTATGGGGGAATACTCTATTCCTGTAATAATGACAGTCCCGTCATTTTCTTCAAGCCATCCCGTATTTGCACCTGGAGGGACAGTTGAGGTGACAAGGTCATATCGTCCGAAAACCTGAAAATGAGGGGCAAAATACCAGGATACATTTCCGGAAAAACCCCAGCGGTCTTTATACAAGGCATTTCCGGCATGAAGATAGTAATCAAATTCTCCTCCTGCTATCAGTTTATCTGATTTATAACCGGCAAAAAGTGACATTACCGATTTAGTGACCTTTTTATGGTATATGTCTCCATATCCCCTTACAATAACCTTATCACTGACCTTCCATGTGACACCGAGCCCGGTACGGAAAGTCGTGTCCTTTTGCAAACTGGTATAGCCTTCCCCGTTGGTGACGGACAAATCTGCCGACAGGAAGGGAAGAAAAGCATAGGACACGATCGTTCCCAGATCGGCCGATGGCCCGAAACGGTATTGGTCCAGGTAGGGTTTCTCAATATAACGGTGATTCCAGTATTTCTCAGACAATTTGAACATTCTCGTGGTCAGCAGGCCGAACCCCCATGAAAACCTTTTCGTGTGATATACAATATTGGCATTTTTGAAGTAGGCATACCTCCTGATATGCGATTCGGGGAATAAATCCTCCGGACTTCCAACGTCCAGCTTAACTGTAGCCGTAAAATTCGGGTGCATGTAAAATACATATCCGAAGTAACCCCGCGTCAGGTTAAATGATGCATGATTTAATTCACTTCCGACAAAACCTGCATGAAAGTTGGTAAAGATCGTAACAACAGGTTTGCCGTGAGGTATGAATTTCGACGTATCAGTCTGTTGAGCTGTGACCGTGACAATTGACAATGAATGAAAAAGAGTAATGAGAAAAACGCTTGTCCGGGTCTTCATCTTTTGTTTTGGTTAGTAACAGGTTAAGGTATGACAAAGAAAATACAAACCATGGAAAATGAAAACAGCCTGTTGATTTTTATAAAAAAAATGTTAATAAAAAATCTTCAGTCTGCAACATAGAACCATAAGTATTAACAATTTTACAACATGACAAAATCGGTATCTTAACCACAAACCCGGTCAATAAGGTTTATCGTCAGTCCATTGAATACCTCCCAATGTAGCCTTTTCATTAACGGTAGTGGTATCAAAAGATGGATAATAGATCATGCCCTCAACCATTCTAACCTCAAACAGATGGTAGAGTTTTTCATATAGATAGTATGTCAGATTTTTATTGTATATGTATAAGAAAACCGGAACCAAACTGCCTGCACCGGAAACCCTGCCACTCCGTTTTGCATCATGATCCCTCCTTTCACTGTATGTTTTTTGGAAAATTTGTATTCCAGATCGCTGCCTAGTCGGAGTTCATCCACAGTACTCCTGCGAAAGGAATAAAGCGGAAAAAAAGATTCGAAAAATATGGAGGGTGTAAATTTGCAGTGACGTATATCGTATTTGGCTGATATTTTATCACGTATATGTTTAAGAGGTACGGCATCCCATTTGTCTTCAATATAGGTTTTGGTTCTCCGTTGCCAGCGCAAGCGATTTTTGAATCTGAAGCGGCCGGCGGAAAAGTCGGCGCTCAACTCTGCCGAGAGCTTATTACGGTAATAAAAGGCATCATTATCCTCCAGTCTCCAGGCTGTACGATAAATGACCGCTGCATCAAAATGCTTGTTGATATGATAGCCGGCTTCAAACTGAAAAAGATATTTATATAAACCCAGGCCGGTATTGAGAAAACGTTCACTGTTAGAGACCTTGAAAGAAAAACCTTTGGGCAAATCCATATTCAACTCCATTCCAAGCCACTCCCCGGTGGTTTGTGATTGGGCAGGAAAACAAAAAATGCATGTAAGAATAAGTGATACCAGTATTTTACGGAGATGATCCATAGGAGTGTGTGCTAAAGTATATGCGGTAGAAAAGGTTCCGGAATCATTTCTGTTTTTCAATATAAATATTACCAAAATCCACCTCCTGATCCGGTTGATTTACCGTAACAACTTTGGTTTTCGGTACTTCAGCTCCATTATCACTCATATCATCGGCATAAACGATCACTTTATAATGACCCATGATCACATGAGGAAAGGCC
>WFSC01000101.1 GCA_015486185.1 Bacteroidales bacterium
AGATCGTTCTGGGGGAAAGCCTCAGGGTATTGGATGCCGCGGGTTTTGATGCCGAATATATTCATGCCGATATTGGTTGGGAATTCTGGAAAAAAGAGGGTAATCCGTTACCATCGCGCACCATCGAGCTGATAAAAAAGTACAAGACGGGTCTTTTTGGTGCTATTACCTCCAAACCCAAGGAGGAGGCTGCCCGTGAGCTCAGTCCTGCACTCCGGGATAAAGGATATGTTTATTCGAGTCCTATTGTCGGTTTACGACAGCATTTCAACCTGGATATCAGTATCCGGCCCTGCAGAAGCTATAAAGGGAACCCGCTGAATTTTGTTCGTCGCGGCAAGAACGGTACCATAGAGGAACCCGAAGTGGATGTGGTTATCTTCAGGCAAAACACGGAAGGCCTGTATTCCGGGGTAGAATGGACCAACCCGCCTGATGAGGTATATCAGGCATTTATGACTCACCCGAAATTTAAAAAGAGTTACGGTCATGTACCCCGCAAGGAGTTATCGGTATCTGCCAGGATCTTTACTTACAAGGCCACTAAACGTATCCTGGAAGCTGCTTTCAGATATGCCAGGGAAAACGGATATGCCTCTGTCACCCTGACGGAAAAACCCAATGTAATACGCGAGACTTCCGGCATGATGTATCGTCTTGCCAAAGAGATCCGGACAGAGAAATATCCTGATATTGAGTTATGGAACACGAACATTGATGCTCAGATGATGTGGCTGACCAAAAATCCGGAACATTACGGAGTGATCGTTGCCGGCAACATGTTCGGAGATATTGTTTCGGATGGCTTTGCCGGACTTATCGGGGGACTGGGATTTGCCTGCAGTGCGCAGTTTAACAGTGACGGGATTGGCATCTTTGAGCCCACCCACGGGTCGGCGCCAAAATATGCCGGTTATCCCGTCCCTATTGTGAATCCCATCGCTATGATCGGGTCAGCCTGTATGATGCTGGATTTTATCGGAGAAAAAGAAAAGGTTGCCAGGATACGTCAGGCCATTGCCGGCGTAATAGCCGAAGGAAAGGTACGAACCTATGACATGCTGAAACTGCCCGGAAGTCCCGACGTGATAAAACAGGGTGCCGCTTCGACACAGGAGATGACGGATGCGATCATTGAGAGAATGAGTGAATGAGTGAATGATAGAATGAGTGAATGAGTGAATGTGAAAAGGGTAGTAAAGACGAAGTTTATTGCGTCTCATAGTTATAAAACACGACACCATGAAAGAAAAAGACAAAATCTATGATCTCTGGCCCGAGTTGAATTGGATAAAGGATGAAGAGTTGCGGGAAAAGACTGCGGAGGTATGGCGCAGGGCGCTGGAACACAGTGTGTTGACTGCTGAAGATCTGCAGCACATACCTTTTACCCTTCTGGCCGGCCCTGATCTGAAGGTCAGCTTTATGGCCCACAAACGGTGTGTGGTTCATATTGCACGTGACAGCGGAGAGAAAATGCAGGAATTCTTTGGCGAGTCACTTCCTGTTGATATGGATGTGTTGATATCAGGCGCTATCCTGGCCGATGTAGGTAAATTGCTTGAATATGAACTGGATGAAAACGGGAAAACCATACAGAGCCGTTACGGAAAATATTTGCGACATCCCTTCTCCGGAGTATCTCTGGCCGAAGAATGTGGTCTTCCACCGGCAGTATGTCATATCATTGCGGCTCATGCTGCCGAAGGAGACCTGGTGAAAAGAACAACTGAAGCCTACATCGTGCATCATGCGGATTTCATGACATTCCTGCCTTTTAAGAATCCTTTTTAATCTTCCCCCTCTTCCCACAGGTTTTTCCTTCAAGATTGACATAAATCCTGTAGTTTTCTTATTTTTGGCCTGTGATATTATAATATAACGAGGCCGGCCTATCTTTATGATAACCTTTGAAATTGTCCTGGTATTTGTTGTTCTGATCTTTATCATCGTATCTTTATATACGGGGTTACTGGGGCCTGCTTTTACCTTTGTCATCGGGGTTGTAGTACTTGGTATTTTTCGTGTTCTCACCCCCGGCGAAATACTCAGCGGTTTTGCCAATGAACAGGTAATGATCATTATATTGTTATTGATGATAGGGGAAGTGATCCGTAAAACAGCCATTGCAGAGATCATTTTTGACCGTTATTTCAGAAAAGCCCGTTCCTATAACGGATTTATGAGCCGGATGGTTTTTATGGTCTCGATTTTCTCGGCCTTTCTGAATAATACGCCGTTGGTAGCTGTCATGATGCCCTATGTCCGTACGTGGTCAAAAAGGTATAATATCTCTCCTTCAAAATTATTGATACCTCTCTCCTATGCGGCCATCCTTGGTGGTAGTGCCACATTGATCGGTACGTCAACCAACCTTATCGTCAATGGTATGGTAACCGACCAGCATATCATACCCGGTTTACCGGGGCTTGGCATTTTCGATTTTGCCTGGGTTGGCGTACCTATGATCATATTGTGAGGGATCTATTTGTTATTAGTGGGAAAAAAGCTCCTTCCTTCCAGGCAGGATACAGAAGAGATATCAG
>WFSC01000102.1 GCA_015486185.1 Bacteroidales bacterium
AAAGGGTGAAAAAACTGTGTCCCTGGAATGTGGGGCCGGGTTGTATTCCTGCTGCCTCGAGCAGAGTGGGTGCCAGGTCAATGATGCTCACTATGGCATCCGTTGTGCTTCCTGCGGCAATGTGACCGGGCCACCGGATAAGCAACGGCGTTTTTATGCCGCTGTCATACATCCGCGTTTTACAGCGCGGGAAAGGCCGGCCGTTGTCAGAGGTAAAGATCAGGAGGGTATTATCTTCGATACCTTGTCTTTTCAACTCTTTCATCACCTGTCCCACATAATAGTCAAGCCGTGTGATCTCGTTGTAATAGGATGCAAGGTCTCTGCGTGTCATTTTACCGTCATACAGGAAAGCGGGCACCCACACTTTTCCGGGGGTATTTGTTATTTTAAAGGTATCGGCACCCCACGGGCGATGGGAATCGTAGGAAGCAAACCACATAAAGAAAGGCTTGTCTTCGGGACGTTCGCGCAGGAACTGCAACCATTTGTTTTCTCCCCCGTCACCATTGTCCTTCCATGATACGGAGAATCGGTCGAAGGCCCTGACGGCAGGTCCCAGACCGGTCGTGTCATTATTTCTCTTTCCGGCGGTATGTCCGAAGTGCCATTTACCGGCCTGGGCCGTATAGTAGCCATGCGCTTTAAGTATCTCCGGGAACAGTATCTGGTTGGCAGGCAGCGGCGAATGCAGTTCGGCCGCTCCCGTATTGTGCGGGTAACGCCCCGTGATGATGCTGCAGCGGCTGGGACTGCACGAACTGGTGGTCAGGTAGGCATTGCCGAACAACAGTCCGTCGCGGGACAGTTGGTCCAGATTAGGTGTTTTGATCCCTCTGTTGCCGTAGCAACCCAGATCGTTCCAGCCCACATCATCTCCGATAATAAAAATGATGTTCGGCTTTTTGACTGCGGATTTCTTTTCCGTGTTACAGGAAAACAGGGAAAAGAGCAGGAAAGTGAAGTTCATGGCCGTAAGTAAGGAAAATGCTCTCATTTTTATTAAATTATTTTTTTTCACGCAGAGACCGCAGAATTATCGGCGCAGAGGTAAGACAGTATCCTTTCATGATCCTGGTGTACTTCAGTAAGTTCAAATATAATAAAATTTGTGATCTATTGTTATCTGTTTCCGGTTTTTAATTCCTTCAGACAGTCTCTAAGCAGAATGTTTTTTCAATGTAACAGCGATTTCTATTATTTTAAGATGAAATGCTTATTTTTGACGTTTTGATGCAAAAATATGACAAGAGCAAGATTTATTCTCCCGTTTTTCCTATTTATACTCTTTCCGTTTATTTCGGTTGTTGCGCAGACGCAACCTGTCCATGATCCTCCCAGGATCGGATTGGTATTGAGTGGAGGTGGAGCCAAGGGTTTTGCTCATCTGGGTGTGATCAAGGTGTTGCAGGAAGAAGGCATTCCTTTTGATATCATAGGAGGCACCAGTATGGGAGCCATCGTGGGAGGGCTGGTAGCTTCGGGGATACCTGTTGATTCCATTATTTCACTTATACGCAGAATGGACTGGAGTTATTTGTTGTCGGATGATATACCCAGACCTGATCTTTCTGTTACGGAAAAAAAAGACAAGGATCGTTTTCTTATTTCCGTACCGATCACCAAACGGGGCATCGAGCTTCCGGAAGGGATCATCAGGGGGCAACACATCGAAAACATGTTCCACCGTCTGACAGCTCATGTTTATGATATCCGTGATTTCCACAAATTACCCACCCCCTATCTCTGTGTGGCGCTGGATGTTGATAAAAATAAAAAAGTGGTATTGAAAAATGGGGATCTGGCAGACGCTATGCGTGCCAGTATGTCCATTCCGACCGTTTTTGAGCCTATGATCGTGAACGGCGACAGGATGGTGGATGGAGGGTTGGCGGATAATTTCCCGGTGCAGGAGGTGATGCATGAGGGGGCCAATGTGATCATTGGTGTGGATGTAGGACATCAACCGCCGGAGGAAGGCAAGAAAGCCAATATGTTTTCCGTTATGGAAAATGCCGTATTTTTCTATTCTTCCATGGTGAAAGAAGAAAACCTTAAACATGTGAATCTTTATATACACCCTTATTTGCATGGTTTGGGGGTTTCCAGTTTTACAGAGTTCGATTCCCTGTTTGCTTATGGGGAGAGGGCGGCCAGGGAGAAACTACCTGAGATACGCAGGCTGGCTGATTCCCTTCACCGGCTGGGTCGTCATTATATACCCCGAAAACCTTTGGCCAAACGGGACTCCATTCGTATTACCTCTATTAAAATGATGGGCCTTGACCATCTTTCCCAGCGGCTGGTGAATGCGTCCCTTTCTTTTCATGCGATGGACTGGGTAAAACCTGAAGAGCTGCAAAAGACCGCCGAAACATTTTATGCTTCCAATTACTTTGATAAAGTCACTTTCTCCCTGCTGCCTGAAGATGACGGAGCCCGGGTACTATTCCATTTCAGAGAAAAAAAGGGAGGCAGATTCAATACCGGATTATATTACGATTCGGATTATAAAACACTGCTTTCGCTGAATGCCACTTTCCTGAATTTACTGATCAAGGGGTCACGTTTATCGATGACCGGACGACTGGGGCGGAATCCGGGACTGGACATTTGCTATTTTGTGGACAGGGGGCCTGTTCCCGCACCCGGACTGGAAATCAGCGGTAATTTCCTTGAGACTTATAAATATGATGAAGACAGAAGACGGATGGTCAGTTATAATTATTTCAATTCCAATATCAGTCTTTTCGTACAGTCAAAGATCAATAATCAGGTATTGCTGCGTCTGGGAGGGGAAATGGAACATACCGGCATCAAAAGCAAGATCTCCGGGATCGATTTCGGTAAGGTGCAAGATAACTTTTATGGTATTTTCATGGATGCCTTCATGGATACCCGTAACCGTTCCGCTTTTCCTACCGGTGGATTTAAGTTGATGGGGATAGCCAGGTATATCAGCAATCGCTATTATCATCCTGTATCCTATCTGAATGTGGATATTCAGAAGCCCATGTCCTTTAGCGATCGTTTTTCTATGGTAAATGAGGTTTTTGGCGGCGTTACAGGTACCACTGTGAAGGGCGATTCCATTCCATTTCAATACTATTATTGGCTTGGTGGCCAAACCGGGTTTACCTGCTTCGGAAACATTGCCTTTCCTGGTTATAAATTCCTTGAGTCAGGCAGCACATCCCTGTTTTTTTACAAGGTTGACCTGCAATATAGATTATTTAATAATTTTTTCATCGGACTGACGGGGGCACTGGGCAGTCAGGCCGGAAATATTCCTGATTTCCTGAATGGACAATATATGATAACCGGATTTGGAGCTACAGCCGGTTATTTGACTCCCATAGGTCCCATTAGGGTCTCATTGACAAAATCAGGTGAATACGGTGGGGTCGTGGGGTACTTCCAGGTCGGCTTTTCTTTCTGATAAGAAAAACATATGTTTGTTAACATATAAATAAAAAATTATTACCTCATAATTATCAAAATATCAGTTCAATAGAGTGCATTTTATATATTATGAAATTTGTAACAAATTATCAAATAAACAATGAAACTGTTTTTTTCTAATTTTGTCGGCTTAAATCGATTACGTTAAAACATTGAAATAAATAAACAGGGATGAATAAAATTGTTGAAAAAGAATTTTTTTCCGAGAATGTCTGCAAGATTGTAATTGATGCACCAGAGATTGCCAAGAGCAGAAAACCCGGAAATTTTGTTATTATCCGTTTGGATGAAAAAGGGGAACGAATTCCTCTGACCATTGCCTCCTCAGATGTTGAAAAAGGTACGATCACCCTGGTTGTTCAGCGGGTTGGTGTTACTACTGCCAAACTGCTGGCTATGGAATCCGGTGATACCATCCATGACGTAGCAGGGCCTTTGGGAAAAGCTACCCATATTGAGCGTGTCGGTACCGTTCTTTGTGCCGGTGGAGGGGTTGGTGTTGCTCCGTTACTGCCGATTGTCGAAGGGTTCAAAAAAGCAGGTAACAAAGTGGTCACGGTTTTGGCCGCCCGCACCAAAGAACTTGTGATACTGGAAGAACAGATGCGAGAGTTTTCCGATGAAGTGATCGTCATGACCGATGATGGTTCTTACGGGAAAAAAGGGTTGGTCACAGCAGGTATGGAAGAAGTGATACAACGCGAAAAAGTCAATCTTTCGGTGGTGATCGGCCCGGCTATCATGATGAAGTTTGCTGCATTAACGACTAAGAAATATAATATTCCTACTATTGCCAGCTTAAATACGATCATGGTGGATGGTACGGGTATGTGCGGTGCCTGCCGCGTATCTGTCGGGGGAAAGACCCGTTTTGTTTGTGTTGACGGTCCCGAGTTTGATGCACATCAGGTAAACTTTGACGAAATGCTTCAGCGTCTGGGAGCCTACAAAAAAGAAGAAGCTGAAGCCTATGAACGGTATCTAAAAACAGTACAATAATATGGAAAATATTGCCGAATATCTGAAAGAAGAAAGAAGTCAACCCTGGCGGGATGAATTGCGGAAATCAATGAAAGCCAAGGAAAGGACCTCTATTGAGCGGGTTCATATGCCCGAACAGGATCCTGAAAAGCGAAGTCATAATTATCTGGAAGTAAATCTGGGTCTGACTGAAGAACAGGCTATTACAGAATCACACCGTTGTCTGGATTGTCCTGATCCTACCTGTATAAGTGGATGTCCCGTAGGCATCAATATTCCGAAATTTATCAAGAAAATTGAGGCCAGGGACTATATGGGTGCTGCTGTTGTCCTGAAAGAGACCAATGCCCTGCCGGCTGTCTGTGGCCGTGTTTGCCCGCAGGAAGTCCAGTGTGAAGCATCCTGTTTCTATACGGTAAAACTGAAAAAACCGGCCATTGCCATTGGAAACCTCGAACGTTTTGCTGCCGATTATGAGCGGAACAGTGGAAATATATCTGTACCTGAAGTAGCAAAACATAATGGCATAAAGGTAGCAGTTATCGGTTCCGGACCTGCCGGACTGGCAGCATCGGGCGATCTGGCCAAATTTGGTTATGATGTTACGGTATTTGAAGCGCTCCACGAGATAGGAGGTGTATTGAAGTATGGTATTCCTGAATACCGTCTTCCGAATGAAGTAGTGGATGTGGAAATAGAGAATCTTAGAAAAATGGGGGTGAAATTCCATACCAATTTCATTATTGGGAAAACTGCAACTATTGACGATCTGCGGAAAGAAGGTTATGAAGCCTTTTTCATAGGAAGTGGCGCCGGATTACCCCGGTTTATGAATATTCCCGGCGAAAATCATATCGCTGTTTACTCGTCAAATGAATACCTGACACGCATTAACCTGATGCATGCTGCCGATCCCGAATATGACACACCTATCCTCAAGGGAAAAGTAGCTGCTGTTATCGGTGGAGGAAATACCGCTATGGATTCGGTACGTACAGCCAAACGGATGGGGGCCGAACGTGCGATCCTTGTTTATCGCCGTTCGGAAAAAGAAATGCCTGCCCGTCTCGAAGAGGTAAAACATGCCAAAGAAGAAGGTATCGAATTTCTGACATTGCATAACCCTGTCGAATATGAAGCCGACGAACAGGGCAGGGTAAATAAGATGAGGCTGCAGAAAATGGAACTGGGCGAACCGGATGCTTCGGGCAGAAGAAGGCCGATACCTATTAAGGGGTCTGAATTTGATATTGATGTCGATCTGGTTGTGGTGGCCATTGGTGTATCTCCTAACCCGTTGATTCCTCACTCTTTGCCAGATCTTAAGATGTCTAAATGGGGTACTATTATCGTGGATAAGGAGACCATGCAGAGCTCTATTCCCGACCTGTTTGCCGGTGGTGATATCGTACGTGGCGGTGCTACCGTGATCCTGGCAATGGGTGATGGCCGAAAAGCCGCTGCCGGAATACATAAGTATATTCAGGAAAAAGTTGCCTCTAAATAATTGAATTGTCAAAACCATTAAATACAACATAAAATGGCTGAGTTACACACCAAATATCTCGGATTAAACCTTCGGAATCCTATTGTTATCGGCAGCTCGGGGCTTACCTTCTCGCTTGATTCCATAAAGAAGATGGAAGAGAATGGCGCTGGTGCCGTAGTCCTGAAATCATTGTTCGAAGAGCAGATCTTACTGGAAATTGACCAAAGTTTACAGGAAGCTGCTAAAAATGATATGATCTATGATACCTATTCGGAAACACTGGATTATATCGATATGCATATTAAGGAAAAAGAGCTTGGCGATTACCTGGATCTGATTCGCACAATTAAATCCAATGTTATGATCCCGGTTATTGCCAGTGTTAACTGTGTGACTTCTCATGAATGGACTTCTTTTGCCAAAAAGATCGAGGAAGCCGGCGCTGATGCTCTTGAACTGAACATTTTCGTCATGCCATTCAATTTTGATAAAAGTTGTGAGGATAACGAACATATCTACTATGAAATACTGGAAGAGGTCAGGAAACAGGTAAATATACCGGTTTCGGTAAAAATAAGCCCTTATTTTTCAAATCTGGGACAGGTGATCAGAAACCTCTCTGACAAAGGAGCAGATGGTATTGTGCTGTTTAACCGTTTTGCAGGGCCGGATATTGATGTGGATAAAATGACTGTCACGGTGGCCAACCGTTTCAGTTCGCCCGCTGATATTACCAATACCCTCAGATGGATTGCCGTATCAGCCAAAAGGGTTTCTTGTGATCTGGCTGCTTCCACTGGCGTTCATGACGGAAATGCCGTCATCAAGTTATTACTGGCAGGTGCTACCGTTACAGAGGTGACTTCAGCTATATATCAACACGGACCTGAATACATTCCAACCATGCTTAACCGTTTGTCTGACTGGATGGATAGCAAAGGATTTAATTACATTGAACAATTTCGCGGAAAACTGAGTCAGGCATCCAGTGAGAACCCTGATGCCTATGAAAGGCTGCAATTCATGAAATATTTCAGTGAGATAAAATAAACTATCTGAAACTTATGATCATAACGGCGTCAAACGAAAAGATGCCGTTATTTTTTTATTATCACGCAACCATTTTTTAAACAGATACATCTAAATACTGAGGTTTGACTTATTGGTACACGTCCTTTTTACTCTTGATGTTACCATTCGCTGCCGGACTGATATAATAAAATGGTTGTATGGTTTTTTTCAGCCGGCAGAATGAACGACAGTGTATTAGGGTTAGTGGAAAAAATGCCCCCGTCACGGGGGCATTTTACTATCTCCCCATTGTCATCCAATCTATCATACGATATCCATCAGGAGTGGCCGCCCACTATAATCCGCATGATCTTCAGATTTAATAAAATGAATCTGAAAACCTGCCAGATAATGCATCTTCTTATAAAGCGCGTCCACCGGGTTGGTAACGGTGGGTAAGCTTCATCGTAGTAAACTT
>WFSC01000103.1 GCA_015486185.1 Bacteroidales bacterium
CTTTCAAACATCTTCTGGTGTATCAGGACGCTGCCGCGGGCCTGGGTTGCTACCACAAGGAAAACGCTGATCAGATCGGGTGTAAGGGCAGGCCATATGCCGTCGGAGATGGTCATGATCGAACCGTCGAGGAAAGATTCGATGGTATAATGGTCATGAGGCGGTATAAAAATATCATCACCTTCCCTTTCCAGTGTGATACCCAGACGGCGAAATGCATCCGGGATCAATCCGAGATGATCGAAAGAGACATTTTTTATTTTCAATGCCGATCCTGTTATGGCGGCCATGCCGATAAAGCTGCCGGTTTCGATCATATCGGGCAGAATGTTGTGCTCGCAACCGTGCAGAGCATTCACTCCTTTGATATGTAACAGATTGGACCCGGCACCGCTGATCCGGGCTCCCATGCGTATGAGCATATGACAGAGTTGCTGTATATAAGGTTCACAGGCAGCATTAAAAATAGTGGTTTCTCCTTCGGCGAGGACAGCGGTCATGATGAGGTTGGCTGTACCCGTGACAGATGCTTCATCGAGCAGCATATAGGTGCCTCTGAGACGGGGAGCTGCCAGAGCAAAGGCATTCTCCTGCGGAACATAATCAAAAGAAGCCCCCAGGCGCTGAAAGCCTTTCAGGTGGGTGTCTATCCTCCGACGGCCAATCTTGTCTCCGCCGGGACGTGGAATATAACCTATACCAAAACGTGCAAGCATAGGACCTGTGATCATGACAGAACCACGCAAACTTTCTGCAATATCGCGAAATTCAGGTGTTCTAAGCTGCTGAGGATTTACCTCAACGGCTTTAAAGGAGAAAGAATGATCTCCCCGGTCCTGCACTTCTACCCCGAGAATTTTCAGCAGATCGATCATCTTCAAAACATCCCGTATCAGCGGAATGTTATGTATAAAAACTTCTTTGGATGTCAAAAGGGTGGCTGCAATAACCTGAAGGGCTTCATTCTTGGCCCCCTGCGGGACGATTTCCCCTGACAGATTCTTCCCTCCGGTGATCCTGAATGTTGCCATCCGGTCAGATTATTTTTTTCGTTTTTTATTTCTTTTGGAATATTTTTGGGTCGGTAGGACAATAATGAGGTCCTTATCGCTTCTGAGAACAATTTCCCTGTTTACCTTGAGTTTCCCTCCCGAGAGTTGTTCTATATCCTTGAAAATGGCCTGATCGGATACCTGCCGGCGATTCCACATCAGATACTGTCTCTTCATCTGATTGGCCAAATCTTCTATAGCCTGTTCTTTTGCAGGACCGTCTTCCATTTTGACGATTTCTTTTATCAGTTCTTCTACCAGATATCCATAATGTTTATAACGGATATGATGAGAGGTGAAAGGTACCTTACGTGGCTTTTCCTGGAGTTTTTCCTGCGTAGGGAGTTCGTAGGGAGCATCTACGTCCAGCTCGAAATCGGCCATGATCGCCAGATGGTCCCAAAGCTTATGTTCAAAATCTTCCAGGTCCCGGTTGTGAGGATACATGCCGGCCATGACAGAGATCAGGGTACGGGCTGCCCTTGTTCTCTCTTCGCGGTCTTCGATGGTTTTCATGTATTCCACCATGTTTTGAAGATTTCGCCCGTATTCAGGTAATCTTAACGAACCCCGTGTTGTGTTGTAGTCAAATTTCTTTTTCATAAGTGATAATATATTGTGGTAGCTACCTGATTCTGAAAATGTATATTCCTGATTGTCTCCGGAAGAAAGGTACGATCAGAATCCTGTAATTAAACAACCGGTTTAACAATTTTTAGTTTTGCAAATTTAAGCAATAATTGCTTTTGTCCGAACTCTTTAAAGAAAACTGTTGCTTTTGTGTCCGGAAAAGTGCCTTCTATCTGTAAAACCCTGCCTTTTCCGAAGCAGGCATGTTCTACTTCCATCCCTGTCTGGATGCGTTTGGGATCGTCGGGGACAAAGGGAATATCGGTTTTTCTCCCGGAAGAAACAATATGGGTTTTTTGTATTGCTCTTTCCTGAGATGAAGCAAAACCTGTTTTTCTTCGTCTTCGTCCAAAACTCCGGTAAGGATCATTATGGTGGGAGGTAGGGAAAACAGGTTCCGAGTCCGGGTAATCCAGGTATTGAGGATCTATCTCCAGAATAAAACGGCTGGGCTGTGAAGATGTGACGTTGCCCCACCGGTAACGGGTATTGGCATAAGTTATGGTAACACGTTCCCTGGCACGGGTGATGGCAACATAAAAGAGCCTGCGTTCTTCTTCCAGTTCCCGTTGTGAGTTCATTGAAAGTTGCGAGGGGAAGAGGTTATCTTCCATACCCGCAATAAAAACATGCTTGAATTCAAGTCCCTTGGCCGCATGTACGGTCATGATCTTGACCGTATCGGCCTGTTCATCCTTGTCGGTATCCTGATCGGTGAGCAGGGTGACATTTTGCAGATATTCATCCAGCCCGACAAAACGGCCTTGCTGTTCAGGTGCACTGGTAAACTCGCTTATTCCGTTCAGCAGTTCTCGAACATTTTCATATTTGCTTACCTCTTCCGGTGCAGTGCCATTGTGCAGGTCTTTGAGAATGCCGCTTTCTTTTGTGATCTCAAAAGCCAGATCATAGGCATCTTTCATGTCTTTTTGATCGGAGAATTTCCTGATCAGCGTTGCAAACTCTTCCAGTCTTTTCCGGGTGCCTGCATGAATGGCCAGCCCGTAATTCTGCGGATGACTTATCACCTCCCACATGGTTTTTCCTGTCCTGTTTGCTGCTGTTTCCACTTTTTCAAGGGTGGATTTACCGAGCCCCCGTGCCGGATAATTAATAATTCTTTTCAGTGCTTCATCATCCCTGGGATTGACCACCAGCCTGAAATAGGCCAGCACGTCCTTGATCTCCTTCCGCTGGTAAAAAGATATACTTCCGTAAACACGGTAGGGAATATTTCGTTTTCGCAGGGCTTCCTCAAAAACCCTCGACTGGGCATTGGTACGGTAAAGAATGGCAAAATCATTATATTTTTCCTGCAGACTGAGGTGCTCGTCAAAGATCTCGTTGGAAACGAGAAACCCTTCTTCGGTATCAGTTTCCGCTTCAACTACCCTGATCTTCGGTCCTTCATCCTTTTTTGAGAAGACCTGTTTGGATATCTGTTCTGCATTATGGCGAATGAGACTGTTCGCCGCATCTACAATATTACGCGTCGAACGATAATTTTGTTCCAGTTTGAAAGTTTTTGCTTCAGGATAGTCTTTCCGGAAATTCAGGATGTTCTCGATGCGTGCGCCACGGAAAGCATAAATACTTTGTGCATCATCTCCTACCACGGAAATGTTCTTGTGTTCTTCCGATAGTTTTTTCAGGATCATGTATTGTGCCAGGTTGGTATCCTGATATTCATCTACCAGGATATACCTGAACCGCCGGCGGTATCTGTCCAACACATCGGGGAAATCCCGGAACAGAATATTTGTGTTGAGCAGCAGATCGTCAAAATCCATTGCGCCGGCTTTATGGCACCGGCGGGCATAGACTTTGTAAATCTCACCCATCCGCTCTCTTTTTTTGTACTTGTCGTATTGTACGAATTCGGGCACGTTGTTGTAAACGGATGGAGTTATCAGGGAGTTTTTGGCTGCAGAGATACGGTTATATACCTCCGAGGGCTTATAAATTTTTTCATCCAGCCTCATTTCCCGTACAATGGTCTTGATCAGATTCTTTGAGTCGGTAGTGTCATAAATAGTATAGGAGGAAGGATAACCCAACAAATGAGATTCATTGCGCAGAATACGGGCGAAAATAGAGTGGAACGTACCCATCCACACATAGCGGGCCTGCATATCCCCTACCAGACTGATGATCCTTTCCTTCATTTCGCGGGCCGCCTTGTTGGTGAAAGTAAGTGCCAGAATAGTGTGGGCCGGGATGCCTTTGGATACCAGATAAGCTACCCGGTAGGTAAGGACACGTGTCTTGCCTGACCCTGCTCCTGCAATGATCAGGGAAGGTCCTTCGGTATGTTCTACCGCTTCACGTTGTACCTTATTTAATGCTGATAAGAAATCCACGGAAATAAATATCGTCCAAAAATAGTGAACCTTTGTGAATAATACGGCAGGATATACAAATTAAAACAGGAAAATTATGAACAATTCCTTTTCTCCGGGGATAAGAGAAGATACTCTTGAGGTTGTCGGGCTGAATGAGAAGTAAGGTATATGTTTAATGTTGTAAACATTCGACATATAATTTATTCAGGATCTAATAATAATTACGGTTCATCCGGACAGATAGCAATGGTCATATATTTTTTCTTGCGGATAAAATATTTTGCCGTATTTTCGTTTTTTAATTAATTCGCAGAAAATAATCTGTTCTTACCATCCGGACATTGGAGAAAAAATACAACATACAGGCCATACGGATTTTTTTCTTTTGGATAATGTTGTTACTTCCTATCGCCGGTTTGCGGGCCCAGATTACTGGCAACGGATATTCGGCCCTTGAATGGACGCACTATGATACAGTACCGCAACATACAGATCCGATCTTTATCTATTGTCCGGATGGAGAAGGGAATCCTGTGCCGGGGAGCTTGACCGCCCGTCCTCCCGGCGGTACGGCCGGATGGGATTTCAACTGGACAATGTACGATCCTGCGACCAACACTTATGATTCGACCGTGCTGGTGGAAACCGGGGTGGAATCTTCTACGGTAAATGGTCTGGAAAGCGGAGGATATGCGGTACGAATACGGGATGCTGTTTCTCTGGACACTGTTTTCTATGCCTGGGTGTTTGTGGATACACCACAGGTAAAAGCCACCGTATTGAATTATACCTGTGACTATGTTGCTCTGAAAGGTGATACTGCTTCTATACCTTTTTATTATTATAATACAGAGGCCGATTCTGCCATAGCCTTAAAAAATGGTATTTCCTTTCTCTGGACAGCTTCTCCTCCTTCCGCTATCCCCTGGCCTGATCTTGAACCTGATCCGATCATTTATAAACCACCTTATGAGGATACATGGTACACCCTTACGGTAACGGATAGTTTTGGCTGCGTGAACAGTTCCGCTGTATTTTATAAAACCATTCATGTCAAAGCCGATTTTGAGCCGGAGCCGGATAATGGAGAAGCTCCCCTGGAGGTTACTTTTAACAATAAGTCGATCAATGGAGTACAGTTTGAATGGAAGTTCGGGGATGATTCGGTTTTTTACGGGGAGACACCGGATCCGCATACCTATTATATTCCGGGTGATTATGTGCCTGTTTTGATAGCAACCAGTGAGGAGGGATGTGTGGACAGCATATCTTATGAGTCCATTCACGTGGAGCCATCCGAATTAAATATACCCAATGTCTTTACTCCCAACGGGGATGGTTACAATGATTATTTCCGGGTGTCTGCCAAATCATTGCGGTATCTTCATATTAAAGTTTACAACCGGCAGGGAGTAAAAGTGTATGAGTTTGAAGGACAAGGAAATGTTCTTAAGGACTATGAAGGATGGGACGGGAAGATCAATGGTCATGGCAATGCCAGTCCGGGTGTGTATTATTATGTTATCCGGGCTGTGGGATGGGACGATGTGCAGTATAAAGGAAAACTGTACCGGGGGGCTGTCTATTTATTCCGGGAAAAGAAATAACCTTTTTATTAGCCATTTACCAGGTTGCAGGCAGATTGGTAAATAAAAAAGGCTGCCGGAGGGCAGCCTTTTTTTTAATCTTCCTGTTGTTCCGCTTCGTAGGCTTTTAGCAGTTCTTCCTGTATCTCTCCCGGAACCTGGGCATACTCGGAAAATTTCATGGTATAGATAGCCCGTCCGTTGGTCAGGGAGCTCAGGGCAGTGGAGTACTTGTTCATTTCTGCCAGCGGCACCTTGGCAGTGATCTTCTCAAAACCTTTCTCGCTGCTCATACCCATGACGATGGCACGGCGTCCCTGCAGGTCGCTCATTACATCACCCATTCTGTCAGAGGGAACCCATACATTTACTTCATAGATAGGCTCCATGATCTTCGGCCCCGCATCCTTAAAAGCATTGCTGAAGGCATTTCTTCCGGCCAGCTTGAAGGATATCTCATTAGAGTCAACCGGGTGCATTTTCCCGTCATACACAGCTACCCTGATATCGCGGGCATAGGAGCCGGTGAGCGGACCCTCTTCCATCCTTTCCATAATTCCTTTCAGGATGGCGGGCAGGAAACGTGCATCAATGGAGCCACCGACGATACAGTTGTAGAATACCAGTTTTCCTCCCCAATCCAGATCGATCACCTGTTTGTCACGTACAGATACCTTGATCTCTTTTCCGTTTACTTTATAAACGGTCGGATCAGGTGCTCCTTCTTTATAAGGTTCAATTACCAGATGCACTTCGCCGAACTGACCTGCACCTCCCGATTGTTTTTTATGACGGTAAGAAGCCTGGGCCACCCTGGTGATGGTTTCCCGGTATGGGATCCTGGGTGCCAGGAATTCGGTTTCTATCTTAAAAATATTGTCCAGATGCCATTTAAGTATATTCAGATGGTGCTCACCTTGTCCGTGAATAATGATCTGTTTGAGCTCCTTGGAATATTCGATGATCACGGCAGGGTCTTCGTCATGGAAACGGGAAAGAGCTTCACCGAGTTTTTCGTCATCGGCTTCGTTTTTGGCTTTAATGGCTGTCCTGTATTTTGGAGAAGGGTATTCGATGGCCGGGAACGTCCAGTCTTGTCCGGGGGCATTAAGGGTATGGTTGGTCTTGGTACTTTTTAGTTTAACCGTACTTCCGATATCTCCCGCAACCATTTTAGGTACCTTTTCCCGTTTTTTCCCTGCGGTAACAAAGATTTGATTGATCCTTTCCTTGGAGGACACCGATGTGTTTATCAGATCCATACCTTCGGTTACTTCCCCTGACATCACTTTGAAAAAATTAACCTCCCCGATATGTTCTTCGATAGCTGTTTTGAAAACAAATAATGATGTTGGGCCCTTGGGGTCGCACGGGATTTCTTTCCCTTCCGAATTTACGGGCGCCGGCATTTCATCGGGGGAAGGCAGGACATTGACAATAAATTCCATCAGACGGTCAACACCTACGTTCTTTTTTGCTGATGTACAGAAAACAGGCATCAACCCTCTTGATAAAAGTCCTTCCTTAATGCCTTTGCGCATCTCTTCCTCATCGAGGGATTCTTTTTCAAAAAAAAGTTCCATCAGACCTTCATCATTCTCAGCAGCTTTCTCCACCAGTTCATTGTGCAGTTCTTCAGCCCTGTCTTTGAATTCTTCAGGGATATCTTCCATCTGTACGATACCATCCTCTTTGGGATATTTGTACATTTTCATTTTCAACACATCGATCACGGCATCAAAAAGATCTCCTTCATTTACAGGAAACTGTACAATAGCGATGCGACTACCAAAACTTTCCTTCAATGTCTCAATGGTTTTTTCATAATTGGTCTTTTCATGGTCCAGGCCATTAACAACAAAAGTTACGGGTTTGCTTCTCTCTTCGGTATGGCGGAAATGTATCTCTGTCCCCACTTCCACGCCACTCTGGGCGTTAACAACAATAAGCGCTGTATCAGCCGGAAAGAGACCGGCAATGGCTTGCCCGGAAAAATCATCCAGTCCGGGAGCATCAATAAAATTTATTTTATGATCCTTTAGTTCGGAGTAAAGTACAGTTGAAAATACGGAACTTTCCTGTTCCTGTTCGATAGGATTATAATCGGAAACCGTGTTCTTTTGTTCTACCTGTCCTTTTCTGTCAATGACCTTACCGGTAAATAACATGGCCTCAGCCAGTGAGGTCTTTCCTGAGCCGGCATTACCCAGTAGCACTACATTTCTGATCTGTTTCGTCTGATACGTTTTCATTGTTTGCGTAATTATCTATAATTGAATAAAATAATAAATCCTTCCAAAAAATGGTGCACCAAAAGTAATAATTTTTTATATTCTGTCAAGGAGCTTCACCCTAACATTTTTGAAAAGTTTTTCTTACTGGAAAACATGCAATTGAAAATATTTTCGCGGATTTTTTTTGATTTGTCATAAAAAGTATATTTTTGTGCGCTGTTTTTCGGGAGAAGGACCTAATCTGCGGATGAATTCTTTCCCGAAGGAGAAGATCAGGTTATACCTTACTATATATATAGAGGGATAACGCGGAGAGGGAGAGAGAAAATAATTCCGGTAGTGCGTGTTGTTTTTTAAAAAAAAAGAATACCTTTGCACTCCAATTTTATAAAATAATTAAATGTTGGTTTTATGCCTACAATACAACAGTTAGTAAGAAAAGGAAGAAAGAAAATTGTTGAAAAGAGCAAGGCTCCTGCGTTGGATGCATGTCCTCAGAGAAGGGGTGTATGTGTACGGGTATATACTACGACGCCCAAGAAACCAAATTCAGCCATGCGTAAGGTAGCCAGGGTTCGTCTGACCAATGGGAAAGAAGTGAATGCTTATATTCCCGGGGAAGGACATAATCTTCAGGAACACTCCATCGTGCTGATCCGTGGTGGCCGTGTGAAAGACCTGCCCGGAGTGCGTTATCATCTTATCCGTGGTGCACTGGATGCTTCAGGGGTGGAAGGACGTACACAACGCAGATCAAAATATGGAACGAAAAGGCCTAAACAGTAATTTTTGAATTTTTTCCCTATGAGAAAGTCAAAACCAAAAAAAAGAACGATCTTACCAGACCCGAGATATAATGATCCGCTGGTAACTCAGTTTGTGAACAATCTGATGTTGCAGGGGAAGAAGAATCTTTCCTATAAGATATTTTATGAAGCCATGGATGTCATTGAAGGGAAGATGAAGAATGAAGAACAGTCCCCCCTGGAAATCTGGAAAAAAGCCCTGGAGAATATAACGCCTCAGGTTGAAGTGAAAAGCCGGCGTGTAGGTGGGGCCACTTTTCAGGTACCTATTGAAGTACGTCCCGGTCGCAAAGTGTCGCTGAGTATGAAAAACCTGATCCTTTTTGCCAGGAAACGCAGTGGAAAAAGCATGAGTGAGAAGCTGGCTGCAGAGATCATGGCTGCCTACAAGGAAGAAGGAGGGGCTTATAAGAAAAAAGAAGACATGCACAGAATGGCTGAAGCCAATAAAGCTTTTGCCCATTTCCGTTTTTAACAAAGAAGAAGGAAGAGAGAAATAAGAAATGACTGACCGTCTGAAACATACCAGGAATATTGGGATCATGGCTCACATTGATGCGGGCAAGACCACCACTACCGAGCGGATCCTTTTTTATACGGGGATTACCCACCGTATAGGAGAGGTACATGACGGGGCAGCACAAATGGACTGGATGGTACAGGAGCAGGAGCGTGGTATTACCATTACCTCGGCTGCTACTACCGCTTTCTGGAAATATAAGGGAGAAGATTACAAGATCAATATCATAGATACTCCCGGTCATGTTGATTTTACTGTCGAGGTAGAACGGTCATTGCGTGTGCTGGATGGAGCCGTCGCTGTTTTCTGTGCCGTCAGCGGTGTGGAACCCCAGTCGGAAACGGTATGGCGTCAGGCTGACAGGTATGGCGTACCCCGTATTGCCTTTGTTAATAAAATGGACCGGGTGGGAGCTGATTTTTTCAGTGTCGTTAATGAGATCCGTGAAAAGCTCAAAGCAAATCCGGTTCCTGTACAGATACCCATCGGGGCTGAAGATTCTTTTAAGGGTGTTATTGACCTGATGGAGAACAAAGCGGTGGTATGGTATGATGATGAGACCCTGGGGATCAAATACAGCCTCGAAGATATTCCGGCCGAATTAGCTGATGAAGCTGCAGAATGGCGGAATAAGCTGGTGGAGGCTGTAGCTGAGAAAGATGATGAATTACTGGAGCGCTATTTTGATAATCCGGATTCTATCACTCCCGATGAGATGGCTGCTGTGATTCGTAAGGCTACGATCGATGGAACTATCGTACCGGTGATGTGTGGTTCGGCTTTCAAAAACAAAGGCGTTCAGCGGTTGCTGGATGCCATTGTTGCTTATTTACCCAGTCCGATTGATATAGGTGCTGTGAAAGGGATAAGTCCGAAAACACATAAGGAAATAACCCGTGAGCCGGATATCAATGCACCTTTGGCTGCTTTGGCTTTTAAGATTGCCACCGATCCTTATGTAGGCCGGTTGGTTTATTTAAGGGTGTATTCCGGTAAACTGGTACCGGGAATGACCGTATTAAATCCGCGTACCGGGAAAAAGGACCGTATCAACCGGTTATACCAAATGCATGCCAACAAACAAAATCCCCGGGATGTAATCGAAGCAGGGGATATATGTGGTGCTGTCGGATTGAAAGAAATACGTACCGGTGATACCGTAACCGATACGACCCGCCCCATTTCACTTGAATCCATGACTTTCCCAGAACCGGTGATCGGCGTGGCCATTGAGCCAAAAACACAGGCCGATATGGATAAGCTGGGAACGGCACTAAGTAAATTAAGTGAGGAAGATCCGACATTTAAGATCAGGACGGATGAGGATTCGGGACAGACAATTATCAGCGGAATGGGGGAACTGCATCTCGAGATCCTGATTGACCGGCTGAAACGTGAATTCAATGTGGAATGCAACCAGGGACAACCCCAGGTGGCATATAAGGAAGCTCTGACAACCACGGTAGAGCATCGTGAAGTATTTAAGAAACAAACCGGTGGACGTGGTAAGTTCGCTGATATCACCCTTGAGATAGGTCCTGCTGATGAAGGTGTGACCGGTTTGCAGTTTATTGACCAGGTGAAAGGCGGGAATATCCCGAAAGAATATATGCCTGCTATTGAAAAGGGTTTTAAACTGGCCATGCAAAACGGCCCACTGGCCGGTTTTCCGTTGGATAATCTGAAAGTAGTGGTGAAAGATGGATCTTATCATCCGGTAGATTCCGATTCGTTATCTTTCCAGATGGCAGCCGAACGGGCTTTCCGCAATGCTGCTCCCAAGGGTAAGCCGGTTCTGCTTGAGCCGATCATGGCGGCAGAAGTGGTTACACCTGAGGAATATATGGGCGACGTTATTACCGATTTCAACAAACGTCGCGGCCGTATTGAAGGTATGGAGTCAAAAGCCGGTGCACGGGTGATCAAGGCCAAAGTACCGCTGGCCGAGAACTTTGGTTATGTAACTGTTTTACGAACAATCACATCCGGACGGGCTACCTCTTCGATGGAATTTTCCCATTATGAGATGGTGCCTGCCGAGATTGCCGAGAAAGTAATCGAAAATGCCAAAGGTATTGTTAAAGTAGTATAAAAAAATCACTAATAATAAACAGATATAAAAAATAATGAGTCAGAAAATTCGCATAAAACTGAAATCGTATGATCACAATTTGGTAGATAAGTCTGCCGAGAAAATTGTGAAAACAGTTAAATCTACAGGGGCTGTTGTCAGCGGGCCGATACCCCTGCCAACACACAAACGTATATTTACGGTTTTACGCTCTCCGTTTGTTAACAAGAAATCAAGAGAGCAATTTCAGTTGGCATCATACAAGCGGCTAATGGATATTTACAGTTCGACGCCAAAAACCATCGATGCATTGATGAAGTTGGAGCTGCCCAGTGGTGTAGAAGTAGAAATCAAGGTTTGAGTTTGAAACCAGAAAAGTTAAACCATGCAAGGATTAATAGGGAAAAAAGTAGGAATGACATCCGTTTTCGATGAAAACGGGAATAATGTCCCGGTAACAGTTATCGAAGCCGGGCCTTGTGTCGTTACGCAGGTGAAGACAGCGGAGAAAGACGGTTACGAGGCTGTACAGCTCGGTTTTGATGAGAAGAAAGAGAAAAATACCAATCAACCGATGCAGGGCCATTTTAAGAAAGCCGGGACCACTCCCAAACGGAAACTGGTTGAATTTACCGGTTTTGGTGATGATGTCAAAACGGGTGATGTGTTGACAGTAGATCTGTTTAACGATGATACCTGGTTGGATGTGAGAGGAGTTACAAAAGGAAAAGGTTTTCAGGGTGTTGTGAAGAGACACAGTTTTCGTGGGGTGGGAGACTCAACACATGGTCAGCATAACCGCGACAGGGCTCCCGGATCGCTGGGTGCATCATCCTATCCTTCCCGGGTATTTAAAGGAATGAAAATGGCCGGCAGAACCGGCGGGAAACAGGTAGCTATGCTTTCGTTACGTATTATAAAGATTATCCCGGAAAAGAACCTGGTATTATTGAAAGGATCCGTGCCGGGACCTAAAGGTTCATATGTAATTATTACAAAGTGATGAAACTGAAAATATTAAACATAGAAGGAAAAGAAACGGGTAGAACGGTTACTCTGAATGACCAGTTGATCCCTCAGGAGCCAAATGATCATGCCATCTATCTGGACGTGAAACAATATCTTGCTTCCGGAAGGCAGGGAACCCATAAAGCAAAGGAAAGAGGAGAGGTGAGAGCCAGTACACGTAAGATAAAAAGGCAAAAAGGAACAGGAACAGCCCGGGCAGGAAGTATTGCTTCTCCCTTGTTCAGAGGAGGCGGACGGGCTTTTGGCCCACGACCCCGCTACTATGACTTTAAGCTGAATAAAAAAGTAAAAAGGCTGGCCCGTCGTTCAGCTCTTGCTTACAAACTGAAAGAGAATCAGTTGATCGTAGTAGAGGACTTCAACCTGGAGGTACCGAAAACCTACGAAATGGTAAAGATCAGGAATAACCTGAACATTGCCGGTAAGAAGTCTCTTTTTGTTTTACCCGAATCAAATAAAAACATATATTTGTCGTCCCGGAATCTGCCGGATGCAAGCGTTGTAACGATCAGTAACCTAACAACATATGATCTTATGCACGCATCAGCGGTGGTCTTCTCCGAGAAAGCAATTGATATCTTGAATGCTAATTACGAAAGTTAAAGAAATACCGAGAGGTCATGAACATATTAATTAAACCCGTAGTAACGGAAAAAATGACTGAGCAGGGCGAAAGCCTGAACCGTTATGGTTTTATTGTGGATAAGCATGCCAATAAATTGCAAATAAAAAAAGCAATAGAAGAATTGTATGGTGTGACGGTGGAGAATGTCAATACCATGAGATATGGCGGCAAGAAAAGAAACAGATATACACGTAGTGGTATCCAGACGGGTAAGACCAGGTCTTATAAAAAGGCAATAGTTACATTGGCCCATGGGGATACGATTGATTTTTACAGCAATATTTAATAAGTTATGGCAGTAAGAAAGTTAAAGCCGGTAACACCGGGTCAGCGACACAGAGTGGTAGCAACGTTTGATGATATTACCGCCGTCAAACCTGAGAAGTCATTATTATTACCCCTGAAGAAATCCGGCGGAAGGAATAATTCCGGGAAAATGACGATGAGATACATGGGGGGCGGTCATAAACGTAAACTTCGTGTCATTGATTTTAAGAGGGATAAGGATGGTATTCCTGCTGTGGTAAAGACAATAGAATATGATCCCAATCGTTCGGCACGAATTGCCCTGGTAGCCTATAAGGACGGAGAGAAAAGATATATCATCGCCCCCAATGGATTAAAGGTCGGACAAACGGTTCAGTCGGGGAAAGGTATTGCACCTGAGATTGGGAATGCTCTTTATCTGTCGGATATACCACTGGGTACGATTATACATAATATTGAACTGGTGCCCGGAAAGGGTGCGGCTATGGTTCGTAGTGCCGGCAGTTTTGCCCAGCTTACCAGTCGTGACGGTAAGTATGCTATCGTAAGGCTTCCTTCGGGAGAATCCAGGATGGTGTTGGTAACATGTAAGGCTACCATTGGCAGTGTATCCAATTCGGACCATGGACTGGTACATTCTGGTAAGGCCGGACGTACCAGATGGTTGGGCAGAAGACCCCGCGTAAGAGGGGTGGCAATGAACCCGGTGGATCACCCTATGGGCGGTGGCGAAGGAAGGGCTTCAGGCGGACATCCGCGTTCACGTAAAGGACTACCTGCCAAAGGTTATAAAACAAGACCAAAAAACAAAAAGTCGAATAAATTTATTGTAGAAAAAAGAAAAAGTAAAAAATAAACCATGAGTCGTTCATTAAAAAAGGGTCCGTTTATAGATTATAAGCTCGAGAAAAGAGTTCTTGAGATGAATGAGTCGGGGAAAAAAGCCGTCATCAAGACATGGTCCCGGCGTTCTATGATATCTCCGGATTTTGTCGGACATACGATTGCCGTACATAACGGAAACAAGTTTATTCCGGTATATATTACAGAAAACATGGTAGGACATAAACTTGGAGAATTTTCTCCGACCCGTACCTGGAGAGGACATGGTGGAAAAGCTAGATAATATTAAAAGAAATTTATCATGGGAAAGAGAAAAAGAGACCGTGCCACAGCATTAAAGGAAGCCAGAAAAGGAGAATACCGGGCTGTTCTTCGTAATGATCCCGTATCTCCGAGAAAAATGCGTCTCGTAGCTGACATGATCAGGGGACTGGATGTGAATAAAGCCCTCGAAATATTGAAGTACAGCAATAAAGAGGCCAGCAGGAGAGTTGAGAAACTGATCCTTTCAGCCATCGCCAACTGGCAGGAGAAAAATGAAGGGGTCAGGATTGAAGAAAGTCAGTTGTTTGTAAGAGAAGTTTTTGTTGATCCGGGAAGAACACTGAAAAGACTTCGTCCGGCACCACAGGGACGGGCTTACCGGATTAGAAAAAGGTCAAATCATATTACCGTAATCCTTGACAACTTTGTGTTGCCTGAAAATGTTACGGAAGAAACAGAAAACGCAGAAAAAACAAATATTGAATAAATGGGACAAAAAGTTAATCCAATATCAAATCGTTTGGGTATCATACGTGGGTGGGACTCCAACTGGTATGGTGGTAACAACTATGCCGACAAGATCGTTGAAGATAACAAGATCAGAGACTATTTGAGTGCCCGTCTTGCCAAGGCCAGCGTATCCAAAATCATTATAGAAAGGACCCTTAAGCTTATCACGGTAACCGTAAATACCGCCCGTCCGGGTATAATTATTGGTAAAGGTGGACAGGAAGTGGACAAACTGAAGGAAGAGCTTAAGAAAATCACCAACAAAGAAGTACAAATTAATATTTATGAAGTAAAACGGCCCGAACTGGATGCGACCATTGTAGCCAATAATATTGCCCGCCAGGTGGAAGGAAAGATCTCTTACCGGCGTGCGATCAAAATGGCCATTGCTTCTACTATGAGAATGGGGGCTGAAGGTATCAAGGTATTGATCTCCGGCCGGTTAGGTGGAGCCGAAATGGCCCGTTCGGAGATGTATAAAGACGGACGTATCCCATTGCATACCTTGCGTGCCGATATTGATTATTCATTGGCCGAAGCCCATACCAAGGTAGGTGTGATAGGGATTAAGGTGTGGATCTGTAACGGTGAGATATTTGGGAAAAGAGACCTGTCTCCAAATATCGGGATGAAGAAAAACAAACCGAGAAGTTTTAGAAAACGCAAATAATATTGAATACAGAAAAGTAATCAGGAACGATCATGTTACAACCGAAGAAAACCAAATACAGAAGACGTCAGAAGGGGAGAATGAAAGGAAATGCACAGAGGGGAAACCAACTGGCTTTCGGATCATTCGGCATTAAAACGCTCGAGCAGTCCTGGATCACGGGTCGTCAGATTGAAGCTATGCGTCAGGCGGTTGTTCGCCATATGAAACGTGAAGGTCAGATCTGGATCCGCATATTTCCCGACAAACCTATTACAAAGAAACCTGCCGAAGTACGTATGGGTAAGGGAAAAGGAGCCCCCGAAGGTTTTGTCGCACCGGTAACACCGGGACGTATCATTATTGAGGTGGAAGGTGTCCCGTATGAAGTGGCCAGGGAAGCCCTCCGCCTGGGCTCTCAGAAACTGCCGGTGAAAACCAGATTTATTATCCGGAGGGATTACCAGGAATAGTTGTAGCAACCTGTTAAAAGTACAGAGAAATGAAAACAAAAGAAATTAAAGAATTAACGGATAAGGAATTGCTGGAATGGATCGACAATGAGACGGTCCATTATACCAAGCTCAGACTGAACCATGCAATTTCCC
>WFSC01000104.1 GCA_015486185.1 Bacteroidales bacterium
ATTTAAATACCTATTTTATTTCCGGACAAACGACCGTGTGGCAGGTTAAAAAAAGAAAAAATAAATAAGGATAGAAAAAAATAATAGATTATTCTGATACACATAGTAACTATTTATTATAATTTTACCGTGTTGTCCGGGAACCGTAGCCCGACAAGTTGTTGAAAAGGCTAAATTACTAAATTCTAATAAGATGATACACAAAGAGTATGTAAACAGGATTGTGGATCTTACGGATCCCTCGAAGAACGTTATCTACAACATGACGATTGAAGAAGCCCGGGAACTTATCAAAACGGGCGATCCGGAGGCAGTCCGGAAGATCGACGGGCAATTTTCCCTTTTCTCAGTAGAGGGGAAAACCGTACGTATGGCACGCTCCATAGGCCGGCCCCTGCGGTTCTTTATTGCAAAACTGAAAGATGGCCCCTGCCTGGTTCTGGGAGAACGTATTGATACTATTTACAATTATTTAAAAAAAGAGGGAATGGATGATCAGTTCCATCCTTCATACACCCGTATGGCCCCGGCCCATTATATCACAACCATTGAGCTGTTGGGTTGTCCCGATCCGCCTCCGGAATTCCAGCGGTATTTTACACCCGAACGTAATAAGCTGAAGGGCCTCAGTGTGGATGAGATCGGGAAATTATATATAGGTACTGTCTATGAAGAGATCAAAAAATGGTTAAAATACAAAGCAAATAAGGGCCCTGTCGGAGTAACTTTCTCGGCCGGCGTTGACAGCGGATCCATCTTCCTGTTGACATACCATGCTTTGCTGGAACTGGGGGAAAGTCCTTCCAGGTTAAAAGCATTTACACTTACTGTTGACGGGAAAGGGGAAGATCTTAAGCAGGCCCGTGACTTTCTGAAAGCCGTCAATCTGGAGTTTTTCCTTGAACCTATTGCAGTTAAGTCTTCAGAACTAAACTGGAAAGAGGCTATTAAAGTGGTAGAAGACTATAAACCCCTTGATATTCAGGATGCCACCATGAACCTGGCTATCCTTAAAGGTATCCGCAAACGTTATCCGGACTGGAAGTACCTCCTCGACGGGGACGGAGGGGATGAAAATATGAAGGATTATCCGATTGAAGAAAATCCGGAATTAACCATCCGGAGTGTATTGAACAATTTAATGCTTTATCATGAAGGCTGGGGTGTGGGAAAATGGAAACATTCATTAACCTATTCCGGCGGATTAAGCAGGGGATATATGCGGACCTATGCCCCCTCCGACCTGTTAGGCTTCGAAGCATTCAGTCCCTATACACTGGAAAATGTTATCGAAATCTCAGAGGGGATACCATTCATCGATCTTACCGGTTGGGACCATGAAAAGTTGTATGACCTGAAAGGCCAGGTGGTAGCCAGCGGGGTGAAAGCCATCACCGGAATAGATATGCCGGTATATGAAAAAAGACGTTTTCAGCATGGAGTAGTCGAAAAAAAATCATTTGACAAACTATTCCCTGAAAAAGAGACCGACTACCGACAAGAATTTCTGGCCATGTATGAGTAAGTTTCCGGCTTTTACCATTGATGATCATTGGATAATTTCCCACAGGGGACCTAAAAATATTGTTGATCCTTTCAAACCCTATGACTTCTTTATAGAAAAAGAACGAACGGGTCACGATGTTATTGAGGAAATTACGGCTATTTTTCTAACCAACCGTGAATGTCCTTTCCGGTGTCTGATGTGTGATCTGTGGAAAAACACCACCGATACATCCGTCCCGGAAGGTGCTATCCCCCGCCAGATTGAGTATGCCCTGTCACGGTTGCCTCAAACAAAGCATCTGAAACTTTATAATAGCGGCAGTTTCTTTGATCCCAAAGCCATATCCACCACTGATTATCCCGGAATTGCGGGATTGATTGAAAATTTTGAAACCGTGCTTGTTGAAAGCCACCCTGCCTTCATAAATCATAACACGCTCCTTTTTAACGAGCTTACCAAACCGGAGTTGCAGGTAGCCATCGGTTTGGAAACCATTCATCCGGAAGTGCTTCCCCGGATTAATAAAAAGATGACCCTGGCCCATTTTGATAAAGCGGTAGATTTTCTCCTTTCCAACAAAATAGAAACCCGTGCCTTTATCCTGCTGCGGCCACCGTTTCTGTCAGAAGAAGAAGGTATAGTGTGGGCTGAAAGGTCTATTGATTATGCATTCAGGGCCGGCGTAAAAACATGCACGGTTATCCCGGTACGTTCCGGAAACGGAGCCTTGGAAACATTGGAAGAGAATGGTTTTTTCGAGCCACCGGATATCAGATCACTGGAAACCGTAATGGAGTATGGTATAAAACTAAACAAAGGCACCGTGCTGGCTGATCTGTGGGACATCGAACATTTTTCCAGATGTGACAAATGTTTAAAAAACAGAAAAGAAAGATTACATCAAATGAACCTTTATCAAAAGATCTTTCCAAAGATCGACTGTTCGTGCCAGGATGATTGATTTAACTATGTTTTACTAAAGTTTCGCATAAAAACATATATAACATGCTGGTAATAAAATGAGTATGATTTTCCAGCCCTCCCCCTCCTTTGGCCACCGGTCCCGATAGCTATCGGTACCTGAGTCAGTTAGTAAAGAAAAAAATGCAGAAAAAATTTATACCCGGTACAAGATAAAAACAAAATAATTAAATTTGTTTTTTGAAATAATTATAAACTTATGTTCAAAAAAATAATTAAAAAAATATGCTAATAAATTAAAATTTTTTATTTTTGCTTTTCGTTATTAACCTTAATAAACCTTTATTAACCTAACCTTATTAACCTAAACATTCATTTATGCGAATTATTTTCAGGCTGGTATTAATACTCAGTATCCCTTTATTTGTTTTATCTTCCTGTCATTCAAAAGGGAAAACAGGTGAATCTGCCAAAAAGACCAAGACCATAAAGAGTCCCCTGCCTCCTTCCAATGGTGATTATTTTCAGGATATAACCAAATATTCAGGAATTGATTTTGTCCGCACCATTGGAGATGAACATTTAAGCAATCTGGTCGAATCTGACGGTGGAGGAGCCGCTTTTCTCGATTATGATCAGGATGGTTATCTTGATCTTTACGTAAGCAACGGAAATTATAATCCCATTTTGAGCCGTAACAAAGAACATCCTAATAAAAAGAATTCCACGAACCATCTTTTCCGGAACCTTCATAACGGCACCTTTACAGATGTTACCAAAGAGTCAAAAACAGGAGATCTGGGATATGGCATGGGTGTTACGGTAGGAGATTTTGACAATAATGGTTATCCGGATATATATGTAAGTAATTACGGGCCAAATGTCTTATACAAAAATAATGGAAACGGTACTTTTACGGATGTCACCAAACGTGCCGGCGTAGCAGGTAATGATTGCAGTGTGGGAGCTGTCTGGCTGGACTATGACAACGACGGATATCTCGACCTGTATGTAGGGAACTACATTACATTTGATCCGAAATATAATTATTATTATGCACCGGATGGGTTTCCGGGACCTATGGCATATGACGGTACCCCTGATGTCCTATACCATAATAATGGAGATGGAACATTTACGGACGTGACTAAAAAAATGAACGTCTATAACAAAGAGGGTCGTGCCATGGGAGTTGGAGCAGCCGATTATGATAATGACGGATGGGTGGATATCTTTGTTTCCAATGATCACATGGTGAATTACTTGTATCATAATGACCATGGTAAACGATTTGATGACCGGGGCGTTTCAACCGGTGTCGGTTTTAATCAGGTAGGCGAAGCCACCATCAGCATGTCTGTGGCATTTGGTGATTACAATAATGACGGCCTGATCGATCTTTTTGTCTCGGATAACGCCTATTGCTCATTGCATGAGAATGAAGGAAATGATGTTTTCAGGGAGATGTCTTATAAAGCCGGCATTGCCGTAGCTTGCGGACAATTTGTAGGATGGGCCTCCTCCTTTATTGATTACGATAATGACGGGGACCTGGATCTTTTCAAGGTAAACGGAGAATTAAAACATTTATACGGGCAGGAAGATCAGCTTTTTGAAAATGAAGGAAACGGAAAGTTTGTTGACGTATCCACGGACAGGGGTGCTTATTTTCAGGCTGAACATGTTGGCCGGGGTGCTTGTTTTGGTGATTATGACAATGACGGTGACATTGACGTCTACATTGTTAATCTTGAAGAACCGGGGGTATTGCTTCGCAATAACAAGGGCAACCAAAACAACTGGATCGACTTTAGTCTCATTGGCGAAACCAGTAACAGAGATGGTGTGGGAGCCAGGATCTCGATCAGTGCGGGAGGGAAAAAACAATATGCCCAGAAGGTCAGTTCCAGTGGGTACCTGTCAACCAACGATCCCCGGGTACATTTTGGACTGGGGAGTGATAAAACCGTGGATACGCTGAAAATTATATGGCCTTCCGGGAAAACCCAGGAACTGCAAAATATCAAAGCAAATCAAGTGATCACAATCAGAGAATCTGAAGCGAAAACTCCATGAATGTAAGAAAAACAATTGCATCAGCCTTTTATCTTATTGCTGCCTGTCTGACTGTTTTCTGGATGATATCATGCAGCAATTCTTCCCCGGAGGGGATGATCATAGTCACACGTGTTGCGGCAGCATCCTATCATCCGGCAACGCAGGGATTCATGCCTGCTTTCCCGGGCGCTGCCCTTATTGGTATAGTGCGGGATCATAAAGGGAAAAAGCCATACAAACTGTTGACACCGGACTTCTATTCTGCCTGCTCACCTCATGTTTCGTATGATGCTTCGCATATTCTTTTTCTCGGGCAAAAGAAAGAAAAAGATCCATGGCAGGTATGGGAAATGGATCTGAAGAAAAAAACCTCAAGACAAGTCACGGATTTTAAGAAATCATGTTACACCCCTTTCTACCTGCCCGGGAACCATTTGGTTTTCAGCAGGGAGATGCCGGATACCGGAACCGGCACCTTTTATACGTTATTCACCATGAATCTTGACGGAACAGACCTGCGTCAGATAGCCTATCATCCCAATGCCGATTTTATTACGACGATCCTCAAAGACGGCCGCATTCTGATGCACAGTAAGCAAGTATATCCCAAAGAAAGATCTGCAAAATATCTTGCCATGCGACCCAATGGCACCAAAATCGAACTGTTTTATGAAGGATCTCCCGGCTCAATACCCGCTTACCATACATTTGAAACGGAAGATGGTCTGATCTGGTTTACCGAACAACAAACAGGTACCTTAAAGAAAAAAGACATTATCTCCCTGCGCTATAACCGTCCCCTGCATTCAAAAATAAATCATACCGCCGGCATCTCAGGTGATTTTTATGCAGTGCTTCCTTCAGACTCCGGAAATTTAATTGTTTCGTACCGAAACACAGGTGACCAAACGATCGGTTTGTATGCTTTTTCGCCAAAGGATAAAAAACTTAAAAAGATCCTTTCGGATCAACACTACCATTTTTTAGATCCTGTCCTGGCAAAGCCGTATAAACGTCCCCGGAATCTACCCAATGAACTGATGTGCTCTTATCCGACCGGGTTACTTATGTCACAAGACATTAACCTGACAACCCTCCACGTTCCGGAAAAGGCAGCAATGATTGAGGTGTTGGGAATGAATAAAAGTCTCGGGATTGTCCCGGTTGAGCAAGACGGGTCTTTTTATTTGAAAATACCGGCCAATATGCCGTTTCGCATCCGGACCCTGGATAAACAGAAGCATGTCGTCGCCGGACCCTCCGACTGGCTGTGGGTTCGCCCTTTTGAACGCCGGGGTTGTGTAGGATGCCATGAAGATCCTGAGTTATCTCCTGAAAATATTGTTCCTCTGGCTATAAACAAATGGCCGGTAGTCATTCCTGTCGATACGACACATTCCAAAGTTAAGGCAGAAACGTTTAAGGTAAGTAATATGAAATGATGAAAAAGAAAAGAATCATATTTATTATTGCAGCGTTGGCTATTGTCGGGTTATTGTACATTCCTTTTCATAAATTCGCAAGGGAGCACGTCAATTATATGACAGCCACCAATGATCATCCGTTAAAGTGTACATCATGTCACCTGCATATGGCAAACAGGGGGCTGGTCTATAATGCGGTGAACAAAACCTATTTGTCCCCATACAACCTCGCGGTATCCCCTGACGGAAGCAAATTGTATGTCGTCGCACAGGAAGGAAATGCCCTGTTGGTTGTAGATAATAAAACCGGAAAAGTTACGGATAAGATCACTGTCGGGAAACGGCCTCACACGGTTGTGGTTACGCATGACGGGAAATATGCTTTTGTCAGTAACCAGTGGGAAGACAATGTATATAAAATTGACTTATCAACATTACAGATAACGGATACATTGAGTACCGGAAACGGACCGGCAGGTATGGTATTGAGTAAAGATGGAAAGTTCTTATATGTAGTGGACTCATACTCCAATGAAGTCTCTATATTTGATCTGCATACCGGGCAGGAAAAGAAACGCTTGGTTGCAGGAAACAATCCTACCGGTGCCGGTATTTCGCCTTCCGGTGATCTCGTGTATATAACCAGCAGGAGAGTTCTTCCACGTCCTTACCGCAAACCACTGAGTACGGAAGTCACCGTTATTGACGCCACAAAGCAGAGGGTTAAAGAGCGTAAGAAAATAAGAGATGCTTATTTAATGGAAAATGTAGCCTTTACGCCTTCGGGAGACATGGCTGTTATCACACTCATTCGCCCTAAAAATCTCATCCCTTCCATACAGGTGGAAGAAGGATTCATGATGACCCATGGCTTTGGGGTACTGGAACCTGACGGGAGGATCATTCAGTTATTAACAGATGAGCCCAATGCTTATTATTCCGATCCGTTTGATGTGGAAATTACACCGGATGGAAAAAAAGCCTTTATCTCCAGTGCGGCCGTTGATAAGGTACAGGTTATCGATCTGGATAAGGTCCGGAAACTTATAGCAGAATCAACACCGGAGCAACTGCAGACCTATGCAAATCACCGGGGCATCAGCAGCAGATATGTCATTGCACGAATACCTACAGGATCCAATCCCCAGGGGATGGTGATCTCTCCGGATGGCAAGTACCTTTATGTTGCCGAACGGCTGGATGATAAAATTGGCGTCATCAATACAACAACCTTAAAGATGGAGCGTCAGATTGATCTCGGGGGACCGAGAAAGATCACCATGGCAAGAAAAGGCCGCCGTATATTCAATAATGCAGGAGGGACTTTCCAGGATCAGTATGCTTGTTATACCTGCCATCCCGATGCAAATGAAGATGGTCTGATATACAATATGGCCGGTGTAGGCATGGGAAGAAATGTAACAAACACGATGTCGCTTTTCGATATTGGAAAAACACGCCCCTACAAGTGGAACGGACATAATCAAAGCGTATATAAACAGGACGGTTACCGGTTCTCTACCTATCTGACAAGAACCGAACCTTTTAATTA
>WFSC01000105.1 GCA_015486185.1 Bacteroidales bacterium
ATGAGATAGATAAATACCTGCGGCAGAAACACCGGGGTGAGATCAGCGCCATGATCATATCGGGACTCTGGCTGGAAGGGATGTATCTGGCTACCCAGGTACAGAAAGATTATCCCCACCCGGAGTTGAAGGAACGTATCGGAGAACAAAAGATCATCATGCAGGACCTGTTTGCCCTGCTGGGTCATTACAAAGACAATCAGGAAGTGAAAAAACTGATCGCACAATTACAGCCTTTGGACAAGTTGTATTCTCAGGTTTCTATTACCGTAACGCCGGGCGAACCCGAAACGGTCGAGAAAGAGGGCAGGCTGGTTGTGATACAGCATGAAGAAAGCAATATTACCTATTCCGATGAATTGCTGCAAAAGATCGTGAACGAAACAAACAGGCTTAGAAACAGGATCGTTAATGAATAAAATAAAGTTTTTTATCAAAATATTTCATTGAAAATAAGGTGAAATGATTGTTTTTTTTAATTTTGTTTTACAAAACGCCCCAAAAGCGATAAAAATGAAAAGTAGCCTGATCATTTTTTCGGTACTGGTTTTTTCTTTATTCCCCGGGGGAAAAGCGTCAGGACAGGTCAGTCAGGATAAACTTGTTAATCTTTGTGTGGAAGAGAGCGGAAAGGACGCTACCTATCTGAAGGATTATGTGGTCAAACTACCCAAAGCTACCAAGCCTGACAATCCCCCGGTGGCACGGCATACCCTGGCGTTGCATAAAAATATCCATTACCGGTTTACCATATGCAACTCGGAAAAATATCCGGGCAGGGGAATTATCCGCATCTATGATACCAAAGGGATGTTGGCCACTAATTTTATAAAAAAGACCGGGAAAATCTATAACTCGGTAGATTTCTTTTGTAAGAAGTCAGGCCCCTATACGGTATATATCTCTTTCAAAGACGGAGAGCCCGGAATGGCTGTGAGTATTTTGTCGTATGTGAAAAAATAGACCCCTTTTTACGGCCTCTGCGCTGACTATTCTGCGGTCTTCGCGTGAAGAGTTCTCCCATATTTCTACATTCTACATTCTACATTCTACATTCTACATTCATTACATGTATGGGTTCTTTTGAACAGGTATTTTATTCTATGCGATCTGTTTTATGATCTGATCTGCAATAATATACAGCAATCCTGCCACGTACAGATCAAAAAGGATCCGTCTGACAAGTGATTTCTTATCAGACTGGAAGTAAAAAGAAAAGATCAATACAAGGAAAAGCAATGCCGGAGACAGAAAAGAAAACCACATGGTTGGGAAGAAAATACCCAAAGCAACCACCGCCACAATATTCCAGAAAAGCACGCCGTAAAATTTTCTGGATTTTATTTTAAGTCCGGGAAGGGAGAAAAACAGATAAGATAAACTGAAAAGTAACAATAAGCCCAGATAAGCCAAAAATGCCCATTGTAAAGTACCGGGTAGGTTCGGATGAAAAGTGACAAGAAAATTCTGTACGATATGGCTGTTTAAGGTAGAGAACTCGTCATAAAGCAAAAAATGGATGCTATAGATAAAAAACCAGGGGGTCAGGAATCCGATCAGACTGGCAAACCATTCCCTGAAATAAAAAGGCCGGATGGTCACCATAGCTATCCAGACGACCAGAAGGGATACAGATATCTTAAGACAGATCAAAGACGCAATACCCAGCCATAGGCCGGCAGAGAAAAAGGTAAAATCTACTTTGTTGTTCCGGTAGGTTTTAAAGATCAAATACAAGGCTGCCAACAGAAAGGGGAAAGTCAATGTGAGGTTATTGATTTCAAAGAAACCGAGCAGGGGGGTTGACAGGGTCAGGATAAAGAACAGCGGCAGGAGGGTGCGGGTTTTCAGAAACATATGGCGTATGTTCATAAAAACAAGCAGGTAACCTGTCAGAAACCAGAAAAGGAAAGAAAGCAGGGCGGCGGAAAATCCGGGAAGCTGTGTGAGTGGATGAAGAAAGGGAAAAGCGGGAGAAGGATAAATGGAGACAGGAGAAACAAAATGATGCGGAAAAAGAAAAACGGGGAGCCAGGATAAAAGGCCCAGAAGAATGATGTAAAAACTCTGTTTGGGTTGAAACCCCTGAAATGCTTTTAACATGATGTCAGGTTAGATCAAAGCCGATATCTTTACGGAAATATTTTTTTTCAAAATCAATTTTTTCAGCCAAAGCGTATGACCGGGCCAATGCCTCTTTCATATCTTTTCCTACCGAGCTGATAGCAAGTACACGTCCGCCGTTGGTGACGATATCACCATCCTGTACTTTGGTGCCGGCGTGGAAAATGACCGAGGTTTCGGGTATTTCATCCGGGATAGTGATCTTCTTGCCTTTTTCGTATGATCCGGGATAGCCGCCCGACACCAGCATGACCGTAGCCACCGTATCCGGAATGATCTGCATATCCTGCTGGGCCAGGTTTTTGGTGGCTGTGGCCAGGAACAACGGTACGATATCCGAGTAGAGCCGCGGAATGACAGCCTCGGCTTCCGGATCTCCCATACGGACATTGTATTCGATGACATACGGATCGCCGTTTACATTCATCAGTCCGAAATAGATAAATCCGCGGTAGATGATTTTCCGCTCCTGCAGTCCGTTGATGGTGGGCTCGATGATCCGTTCCACCACCTTGTTCATGAAAGTTTCATCGGCAAAAGGGACAGGGGATACCGCTCCCATACCGCCGGTGTTCAGGCCGGTGTCACCTTCGCCTACCCTTTTGTAATCCTTGGCTTCGGGGAATAACATATAAGAGTCACCGTCGGTCAATACGAATACGGAACATTCAATACCTTTTAAGTGTTCTTCGATGACTACTTTTTTTCCGGCATCACCGAATTTCCCGTGGAACATTTCCTTCAGGGTACTCAGGGCCTGATCATATTCTTCCATGATCAGAACTCCTTTGCCGGCAGCCAGTCCGTCGGCCTTCAGGACATACGGAGGGCTGAGTTCCTTCAGAAATTGTTTCGCCTTGTTGAATTCTTTGGATGTAAAGCTTTGGTAACGGGCGGTGGGGATATCATTTTCCTGCATAAAGTCCTTGGCAAAGGCCTTGCTGCCTTCCAGCATAGCGCCCTCGCGGGAAGGGCCGATAATGAACAGGTTGGAAAAACGGTACTGGCTCCTGAAATAATCATAAATGCCTTTTACGAGAGGGACTTCCGGACCTACTACCAACATGTGAATATCATGGGAAAGGATAAAGGATTCCACAGCGGGGAAATCCTCCGGATCGAGAGCAACATTCTCACCAAGTTGAGATGTGCCGGCATTCCCCGGTGCCACATACAGTTTTTCCGTAAGGTCACTTTGTGCTATTTTCCAGGCCAGCGCATGTTCACGGCCCCCGGACCCCAATACCAGAATATTCATATTTTATCCTTTTTTATTGAACGCGGGATAAACTTAATGAATATTACTGAAACGTCACGATATTGTCATGGAAAAATTTTTCCGGCTTCGTTTCTATTCATGTTACTGGCAAATAGAAAAAAGAATAGTATTTTAGGATTCACTACTGTCCGAGATAAATTTGAAGTAAGCTTGTATAATGCAGATAACTAACGCTATCGAAGAAAATACAGGAATAATGCCCCTATTAATTCAGCCAGTTACCCTGAGCACTTCGCTAAGCTCAGTACAAGCTTTGTCGAAGGGTAAGAGTCCTGTCTTCCGCACATTTTTGGAGCACCCATATAACTTATTGATAATCAACACTAGTTTTTTATTTTAGGGTGTCCCATAGCGAAAGTCTGGAAATAATGCAGAATGCAGTAAGAAAAAGTCTGCCCCGGCCTGACTAACCCCGGCTTTTAAGCCGGGGGGTGGAAAGGTTAATCATGAAATAATTGGGACTTTAGTCCCACAGGGCAGGCCACAACCTGGATGTCAGATTCTGTCTTAATAAAGGCTGAGGGCTAAAGCCCGGTGGTTATATCAATGCCTGTGACCCCCGGCCTGAAGGCCGGAGTTACTCAGTCTGAGGACTTGGGTTATTCAGCCTCCTACGTTACAACCTGACTTCCCCGCTCTTTGCAACACCAACATAACTTATTGATAATCAATGCTGATTTTTTATTTTTGGGTGTCCCCTGTTCCTTCCTGATGCGCTTTGTGGTTAAATTACTTCCCCGGCTGTACTTTTTTAACAAAAAAGTTCGGTATTTTATAAATAAAGATAATCTCATGTGATCCGCTGGTCTGTGTACGCAGATCCGATATGGCTATATCATAGGCATAACCGAAAAGCAGGTTTTTGTTATGGTATCCGATCTGTATGCTCACGGCATCCTGTGTGCGGTAGGCAAGACCGAAATTGACCGTTTTGAACAGGTCTGTCATGAGGTTGATATCCGCCTGAAAAACACCCATTTCCATAAACTTAAGCAGTACGGAAGGCTCCAGGGATACATCTTCACTGATATCAAACCGGTATCCGCCGTTAAAATAATAATGCCTGACCTTTTTCTGTTCGCTGATTCCCTCTGTTCCCAGGTTGATCTTTCCCTGGAAAAGTTGCGCAACGCTGAACCCCACAAAATAATTTTCATCGTATAGCAAAGCGCCAAAATTGGCATCGGGAACGATCTTTTTATCTCCGCCAAGTAGTACCGCATCACTGGGATCTTCCATATTCAGTTTTTGTTTATCCAGATAATACTGGAAAAAGGTACCCGACAGGCCCAGCGAAAGTTTTGGGCCTTCTTCACTCAGGGGGATATGGTAGGCATAGGTAGCTTCCATTCCGGTTTGACGCAAGGGGCCCTGTAAATAGTTGAACACCTTTACTCCCACGCCCATCCGGTCAGCTACCAGCATATGACCACTCAGCATCTGTACGGATGGTGTGCCGTTGATACCGACCCAGAATTTTCTCAGGGAGAGGGAAAGGGGCATGTAATCCTGGCTACCTGCTGCCGCCGGATTGATCTGGTAGAGGTCATAATTATATTGTGCATTCATCGGGATCTGCTGGGTGTAAGCAGCAAGGGGAAGAAAGAGTACAGTGATAAGGAAATATATCTTTTTCATGGACGTAAGTGTTTTACACATGACAGAAATTATTTAACTATGTTCACGGAGCCGGAATATTTCTTTTCGTCGGGTCCCAGGTCTATAATATAATAATAGGTACCGGCCGGCAGAGCTTTGCCTTTGAATGTCCCGTCCCAGGGCTGTGTATATCCCTTGGAGGAGAAGACCTGGGTACCCCAGTTGTTGAATACTTTCACTACACAATTAGGATAAGCCTGGATACCCCGGATATTCCATACATCATTGGTGCCGTCGCCGTTGGGGCTGAAAGCATCATAAATAACCAGGCCGCAATTGGTAGCCTCCGGGACCTCCACACTCCCGGTGCTCACAGGACCACAGTTATTATCATCATTTACCTCTACGGAGTAGGTCCCGATAGTCAGGGTATCAAAGATCCCCGTGGTATTGCTCCTGATCAGCGTATGCTGGTTGTTGAATAATGTGTAGGTAAGTGTTCCTGTGCCTCCGGTGGCTACCACATTTATCCTTCCCTCTTGTTCACCCGGGCAGGTTGGGTTGGCGTCGGTTCCGACAATGGTGATAGCATCGGGATCTGCCAGAGTGACTGTATTTCCGTATGTTATGCATCCGTTAGGATCCTTTACGGCAATGTCATAATCACCGGCGGGCAGATTCTGGAACAGGCTGTCGGGCCAGTAGGTGGTGCCGCCGTCCACAGAGTAAGAGTAAGGTTTAATCCCTCCTGAGGCAAGGATGATCAGGGTGCCATCATTTCCTCCGTTACAGGTTATGGGTGTTGTGGTTACATTATCAATGGAGACGCCCGGAGGATTGGTGAGGGTGACGGTATTGCCCATGATGGAGCATCCGTGACCATCCCTTACGGCAACATCATAATTACCTGCGCCCAGGCTGCTGAAAACACTGTCGGCCTGGTATGATGTACCTCCGTCGGTGGAGTATTCATAGGGTTTGGTTCCTCCCGAAGCATGGATGACCAGTTGGCCGTTGGTACTTCCGGAACAGCCGGAAATATCGGTGACGGAAACCGAATCGATCAACAAGGCGGCCGGCTCAAGTACCGTATAAGTGGAATCCAGCGTACAGTTGTTGGCATCGGTGACGGTGACGGTATAATCGCCTCCGGAGATTTGGGTCAGATCTTTATTTGTTGTATTACCGGGTACCCAGAGATAATTATATTGAGGGGTGCCTCCGGATACGGTCAGGATGATGGATCCGTCCTGTTGACCGGGACAACTGACATTTCCCACAATGGCTGAGACCGTGAGGGGATCCGGCTGGGAGAGACTCTCGGAGGCCTGGGCTGTACAGCCGTTGGCATCGGTTACAGTTACCGTGTAAGTACCGGCTTCCAGGTAGGTGGCCTTTTTGGTGGTCTGGTGGCCGGGATCATCCCAGAGATAATTATAGGTATCAGTACCTCCGGATGGCATAGCCTCCAGCTCACCGGTGAGCTCTCCGTTACATAAAATCGTGTGGTTGATCTGTATGGTGACGGTCAGTGCATCCGGTTCGGTGATCTGTATGCTTGTCAACTGGACCTGGCAACCACCGGCATCGGTGACAGTAACATTGTAATATCCCGGGGGCAGATCAGCGATATCTTCGGTGTTGGCGGTAAATCCGCCCGATCCTGTCCATGAATAGACATAGGGCAGCCATCCGCCACCTACGGTAATATCGATTTTCCCGTCATTCATCCCGTGACAGGTAATATTTTCCACACCGGATAAAGCTATCGTGAGAGGATGGTCAGGCTGGGAAATAGTGGCGGAAGTGGAAGTAGTCCTGGAGTCGCTATTATCTGTAACCTGAACATAATAGGTGCCGGCCGGCACATCACGCAGGGAAGGTGAGTTTATGCCAATAGAATTTCCAACGGAAGTGGTCCATTGGTAAGTATAGGAA
>WFSC01000106.1 GCA_015486185.1 Bacteroidales bacterium
CCTCTGACGGAACCATCGGTGGCAACACGGCCGGCACGCTCACCCCCGGTCAACATATCACGGACAACCTTACCAACAGTGACAACACTTACGGGTGGGTAGAATATGTCATTACGCCGTGGACGTTGAATGCCAGTGGTAACCGGAAATGTTCAGGGGCGGCAGTCCGTGATACGGTGTGGGTAGAGCCGACGCCGGTGGTGGTACTGGTACCGCAGGTTGACACATTATGTGACGGAGGACAGACTGACATTCTGATCACCAGCGTTACGGAGCCGACACAACCGGTTAAATTCCGTTACACGGTAGAACCGCAAAACCCGTCAGAGGTGATAGTCACAGTAAATGGTCTGCAGAGTGATCTTGACAAGAATTATCTGATACAGGACAATATAGCAAACCATAGTGATACAGCGCAGCTTGTCAGGTTCATTATCACGCCTTATATATGGGATGCCAATAAAGTTGAGCATTGTCCCGGGATTAATGATACGGCAGAGGTGTGGGTCAACCCTACCCCGCGTGTGATCCTGACCCCTAAAAACCAGCGCATATGCAACCGTAACACCACTGAGATATTAGTTACTTCTCCTACTTCTGTGACAAAAGGAGTGATTACATTCGATATTTATCCAATTGTTTCAGGAAATCCTGGTGATACAACGCTAACAGGATATACTGACACCACATATAACGCCCTTAATCCCTACCATATTCAAGACAATCTCGTAAATCATACAGATACGGTTCAGTCGGTCCGGTATGTGATAAAACCCCGTGCGTTGGGCCTGGCTTATCTGGGTTGTACGGATGGGGTCGTAGATACGGTCACGGTTCTGGTAAATCCTGATCCTTTACAGGAAATAGTTGTAGTGAATGTAAATGCCTGCCATGGTGGACATGAGGCGGCCCTGGACCTTAATGTAGGCAAAGGAACCGGACCATTACGTTATTCCTGGAGCGGCCCTGACCAGTTTGTTTCAGATGAAAAATATATTGATTCACTGGGAGGCGGAAGGTATTGGGCTACTGTGACAGATAATTACAATTGTCAGAATATGAAATGGATTGAAATTAATGATCCGGCCCCCATCCCTCTTGGCGGGATAAGTCCTAAAAAACCAAACGGGGTAGCAGAGATTTCTTGTCCCGGAGGATCAGACGGAACAATATATTTTAGAGTTAGTAGTTCGGCAAATTATCCTCCTTTCCAATATTGGGTGACTAACCAAATGGGAGACACAATTCAAAAAGAAGATTATCTTCTTTCAGGAGTTACTAAAACCGTGGATAGTCTGAATAAAGGGATTTATACTGTCGAGGTGGTTGATGCTGTTGGATGTCATGATAGCATTTCCCTGCCGGTTAATGATCCTCCCCCGATCCGGGTTGCCATGCATTCTCCCACCTATGTTGATTCGTTTAATATATCCTGTCTGGGATATAATGACGGACGTATTGTGGTGGATTCAGTTGTAGGAGGAAATGCAGGATTCAGTTATTTGTGGACGCCTGGTGCCGGAGTCCCTGCGGGAGGCCTTGTTCCTGACCATAAAGATCAGGATAGTCTGTATGGAGGGAAGTTCTTTTTACAGGTAACCGACACGCTTGGTTGTACGATGATGGATAGTATCACTCTTATAGAACCGGAAGGGATTGAACTGACAGATACTCTTCTCTCACATTCTGCTGATGAAAATTATAATATCAGTTGTTTTGGAGGTACTGACGGTAGCATAAAACTAAAATTTGAAGGGGGAAGTGGCAGTTATAGTTACTACTGGACCACCTCTGATGGTAGTGGCTTAAAGCCTGTGGAAAGGGACCAGGACAGCCTGACGGCAGGAACATATCATGTCCTGGTTACAGATGAAAGTTCCTGCCATCGTGAATGGGACTTTACCCTCACGCAACCTGACCCTCTCCATATTGATGATTCCGTCTCCCTTGCCAATGACGGCATTCATAATGTTAGTTGTGCAGGGGGAAATGATGGACTTATTAATATCACAGTATCCGGCGGCAGTACTGGAAACTATTCTTATCTCTGGACAACGGATAATGGAAGTGGTATAAATCCGGAAGGGGAAGACCAGTCCGGATTATCTGCAGGTAATTATCATGTGCTGGTAACAGACCTGAATGGTTGCACCAGAGATACCACTATTGTCCTTACACAACCTGATTCATTGCATATACAACTGATCCCTACCCATATTTCTTGCAATCCGGGTTATGATGACGGAGTTGTTCAGTCAGTTGTTTCCGGAGGGACAGGTGCCGGGACATATGTGTACTTATGGTCAAATGGTCAGACTACACCGGATATTTCCGGACTGACAGAAGGATGGTATAAATTACAGGTAACGGATCTGAATGGATGTATAGCAAATGATTCTGTCAGAATATACTTACCTCCGCCACTAAAGATTGGTTTGAATATTTCTGATTTTCATGGGAATAATATTTCATGTAACGGATTTAACAACGGATCCATAGAAGTATCCATCCTGAGTGGTACACCTGTTTATCAGTATTCATGGACAGGTCCGGATGGATTCTCAACCACCGATTCAAGTATTTATCAGTTAAAAGCCGGTGAATATTCATTGCATGTGGAAGATTCCAAACATTGTACGGGTGATACAACCCTGGATTTGACAGAACCGGATCCATTGACTATCAATGTTACAAGATCTGTTTCACTGGCGGGAGATTATAATATCGATTGTTATGGCGAACATACAGGTTCCATAGAGCTGGAACCGGCAGGAGGCACCCCGGAATATACCTATCTGTGGGATGATGGTCAAACAACATCTTCTGTCAATGGATTGCCGGCGGGGAGCTATCATGTGCTGGTAACGGATCTGAACGAATGTGAAAAAGATACGGTTATATCCTTAACGCAACCGGATTCATTGACTCTGCAATTGGCTGTGACCAATACCTATTGCCCTGATATGGGTGATGGGAGTGTGGTAGCTTTTGTGAATGGGGGTATAACTCCCTATAATTATCGTTGGTCGACCGGAAGATCTGATGACAGAATAGAAAATATTAATCCCGGAGAATATTCGGTATTTGTTACGGATGCCAATATGTGTGAGGTTGCCGATACGGTAAGGGTAAAAAGTGACAGGCCCCAATGCCTTGATATTCCAACGGCATTTTCACCCAATGGTGACGGGGTTAATGATCGGTGGGAACTGGGAAGGATAGAACTTTATCCTGATATTGTGGTTGAGATATATAACCGGTGGGGAGAGCTGATTTTCAGATCCAACAGGGGTTATACAAATCCGTGGGATGGGACCCACAGAGGGAAACCTCTCCCGATGGATTCCTATCATTTTGTGATCGATCTGGGAAACGGGGCTAAACCTATCATGGGGAATGTAACGATAGTAAGATGACAGAAGGAGAAAATATATATGATATATATTTACTTTTAGCAACGGGATGAAAAAAAGGCTGAAAATATTTTTTATTATCTTTTTTGTGTCAATAACAGGATTGGCACAGCAGATCCCTTTGTATAACCAGTACATGCTGAATCCTTATCTTATCAACCCTGCTGTGGCAGGTAGTGACGGATATACCACATTAAATGTTATTGCCCGTAACCAATGGCTTGGATTCAAAAATGCACCGTTGACGCAAGCCTTTAGTATCCAGTCCCGCTTGTTGAAGCGTAGCTATATTATTAAAGCATCATCACCCAGAAAGCGGGTTTTGAAACCCAGCCGGAGTGGGAGAGTAGGCCTGGGAGGAATGTTGTTTAATGACATAAACGGATCAATGCAGCGAACGGGAGTAAGCGCTACCTATGCTTACCATATACGGATCAGGGAATCGCAGCTTTCCTTTGGGTTGAACGGGGTTATTTATCAGGTAAAACTTCATGAAGAAGACCTTACATTTCATGATCCGAATGAACCTTTATTAAATACGGGACTGAGAAGGATACTGATCGTTCCGGATGCAAATTTTGGTGTTTACTGGCTGAACTATAATTATTATGCCGGATTCTCCGTTTTTCAGCTTTTCGAATCTTATTTGAAGATAGGCAATACAGCATGGAAGGATTATCATATGATGCGGCATTATTATCTGTATGGGGGATATCGCTTTTATGTGAATCACCAGTTTGAGATCGAACCTTCGCTACTTGTTAAAACAACAGCACAATGGCTTGTACAGGCTGATATTAATTGCAAGGTTTTTTATAACAAAGTGTTTTGGGCCGGAATATCCTACCGCTCGGCATCTTCTTTTGCCGTTATGCTGGGACTGAAAGCCGACCGCTATTATTTTGGTTATTCCTTTGATTACGGATTGAACAACCTGGCCAGACATACCTATGGCTCCCATGAATTTACAATATCCATGAAACTGGGAGACAGTGCCCGCCGGTACAGATGGCTGGAGAGGTATTGATATCAGGATTGTACTTGCCCCGGATTTGTTGCTTCGGAATCTTTTCCTGAAATCCGTTTAATATTGTTTCGCCAGTTCGATGGATTTTTCCAGCTATCGTATATCTGTCTTAACCGTTCCAGCTCAACCTCTTCATAAAAATGAAAAGGATATAAAACAAAAGGGAAAGAAACCAGTAACATGATCTTAAGGATTATTCTTAAATAAATATTCAATGAATTTATTGATAAATAAATGAGAATAAATACTATCCCCAGGGAAATAATAAGCATTATCTTTTTAAATTCAAATGGGATGTAATAATATTTTTGGGAATATCTTAAGATAAAATAAACCGAGATGATCTGTGAAATTAAGGTAGATAAGGCAGCACCAAAATATCCGATTCTCGGGATCAGTACATAATCAAGGGAAATATTGACAAATGTTACAAAAAAAGTAATTATACTAACGATATACGTTTTTTTTATAATATTTAATCCTGTCATTGACATGTCCCGGAGCATGCCAAAGAAAATAGAAAAAGAAATAATCGGAACCACCGTATAGGCCGCCCAGTAGTTTTTATTGCTAAAGGAAAACAATATGATGATCTCTTTGCTGAAAAAAGAGATGGCAAGTACAAAAAGCATTAATCCAAAAGAATAATAGGTCATTACCTTAGAATAAAAACGCTTGTTATTCTTATCATGGATCATCTTGAAAATAATAGGATATAATGCTAAGTTAACTGAATTTACAACGATAACCTTTAAAACATTTGCGATTTTAAAGCCTAATGTATATATACCAACCATTTTATAATCAGCTATAAACCTTAACATATATCTGTCTGTTACGGTGTAAATAAGATAAACGATAGAGGAAAACAAAAGGGGAATGCTGTATTTCAGGAGTTTACCTGTAATGTTGCCAAGAAAATGGATATGTATGTTTTTAATAATATATTTAAATGAAACAAGAAGCACTATCACATCTCCAATAATCTGGGCATAATAAATCCCTTCAATCTTCATGCCTTTGGAAACAATAAAATAGATTGTAAATATCAGTTGAAATGAAAATTTACCAACAGAAAGTAATGAATAGAACAATGATTTCTCCTGAATGCGTAAAAGGGTTAAGGTTACAATATTTATGGCTTCCAATATACTTACTGCAATAAGCAGACGGATCAATAAGATATGTGATCCTGAATTAAAAATAAGAATCGATAGCTCCTTTTGAGCCAAAAGCAAAACAAGTCCAAAAGCAAAGGAAAAAAGAGTAACAGAAGCAATGATGGTAAAGAATAATGATTTCTGGTAAACCGGATCTTTTTTTTCCCAATACCACCGAAACAATGATTGAAAAAGGCTCAAACCAAACAATGCAATTAACAACTGGGCAGTGATATCCAGGATCCCCAGCATACCATATTCTGAAACGGTGAGTGAAGAAACGTATAAAGGAATTAAAAAGACCCCGATCAATTTGGAAGAAAAGGTCCCAAGACTATAAATAATGGAATTCTTTAAGGTATTACGGAGTGTGTTGATCATTTATTAGTAGTAATCTGATTTGAAAAAGATTTATAATTTTTTTGTTAAAAAAGAAATTAATTGGTCAGAACGATTTTTTTCACTGTAATTCTCTTTAATCCAGGTTCTGCATTTATAAGATAATTCTTTGGTATTTTTTTTCTGATAAATATAATCTTTGAATACTACAGGGTTCCTGCTATCCTGTATAAACCCACATCCGTCTATTGCCGCAGGAATATCACCTATGTTTAATCCTATAGGAATACATCCGCATAACATAGCTTCACAAATGGCATTGGGGAATCCTTCAGCCCTTGAAAATTGGGCATAATACATGGATTCTTGATAAAAGGATAATAATTCTTTCATATTTATTACAGGGACCAGTGTCAAATTGACGGGTATATCCCGGAATAATGAATGAGCTTCTGGCTTTATACCTATTATAATAAATTGATAATCATACATAATTCCTGCCAGCTCGATAAAACGATCCAGCCCCTTTATCATAAATCTTTGCCAGGTATCTGTAATGGCAACCGTAAGAATTTGTTTTAATTTCTTCTTTTCACTGTGAAATGGAAACTTTTCAGGATCAAAACCGGTTGGTAAGATAAAAACGTTTGAACCGGGGGCCAAAGAGGTTACTTTCCGGGCAAGATTATCACCGACAGGAAGATTGAAAGTAGCATGCCTGATGGAATAGGAAGCACAAAAAGCCCTGAACGGTTTACTTAAGGAACCGTAATTGTACTCAGGCAGGTTCGTGACATCATATCCGCCAATCACAAGGTAAAATCTTTTTCTGAAAACATGGGCAAATAATGCCGGAAGAAAAGAATGATAATCCGCAAACCAACAATAAAAAACTGAGTAACGGCGGATGGATAACAAAAGGGAAAAGAATTGTTTGATAAAAAACCATCCGAACAAGAAAGGTCTCTTACTTACTTTGCATTTGTATTTATTGGTTTTAAAATGAGAGGATAATATTTTAAAATCTTTTTGTACAAAGGATGAAAAATCTTTATAGAAAAATAATATCCTCTCCTTGTCCGGCATACTACTGCTTATCTGTTATTGGTTGTCAACAAAGATACGATTAAATATAAAATGTTTCCATTTGCCCGTTTCCCGTTATTTGATCTTTTCATTCCACTTTTTTAAAAACAGGGGATTGTATTACATATTTTCTTTGCGGATCAGTAAAGATTGATAAAATTGAATATGTATTTTATCTTTGATGACAAAATTGTTAGTAGCTAATATGATTATAATATTAAAGTGAAGTATTTTAATGAATAAAAACGTACTGTTTTTTTTGTTTGATAATATTTACCTGAGAGGGAAGGCAGGGGTTTATAATAAGGTGAAAGGTCAGATAAGTGCCCTGAAGCAAATGGGATATAATGTTGACCTTGTGTCTTTCGCACAAAAAAATAGATTGTTCTTTAACAAAAAAGAAATACTGAAGGTCCCGAGCAAAACATTGTTCCTTAGAATTTTCATATTCGGGAAAATAATTTCTGAGGTAAAAAAGAACCCCCTCTATGATTTTATTTATATCCGTTATTTTTTAAGTAGTCCGTTTTTTATTTTGTTTTTAAGACAACTGAAAAAACGGGGCGTAAAAATCGTTCTCGAACTACCTACATATCCATATGATGATGAGATTAAAGCAACTAATTTTATAGAGAAGATCAACATATTTCTGGATAGGGTGACACGAAAATTATTAAAGAAATATGTGTTTTTGTGTGCTTGTCCGACATATGATCAGGAAATATTTGGTATTCCTACAGTAAAAATTAACAACGGAATTATCGTAGAAAATATAAATATTGTCAGGTCGAAAGAAAAAAATACTAAAAAAATAAAACTGATAGGCGTTGCCAATCTTTCAATATGGCATGGGTATGATCGTATTATTACCGGGCTGGGACTATATTATAAACAAAAGAAAAGGGATATTGATGTATTTTTTACTGTTATTGGTGAGGGTAAGGAATTGAATAATCTTAAAGCATTAGTTGCTAAACTGAACCTTCGTAAGTATGTTCAATTTGCCGGGATACAGACCGGAGCGGCCCTTGATACATATTTTAATAAGGCGGATATAGCAGTGTCCAGCCTGGGATTACACAGGATCGGATTGAAAAAAGGATCTACGATAAAAACGGGAGAATATCTGGCAAGAGGCCTCCCTGTCATATTTTCCTATGATGATGAAACGATTCAGGATTTGTTGCCGTTTATTTTGAAAGTTGAGGCAAATGATGATCCGGTGAATATGGAAACAGTTATATCATTCTACAGAAAACTGAATATATCTCCTGAAAATATACGCAAGTTTGCAAAAAAACATCTTGACTGGAAAATACAGATGAAGAATATAACGGACAGACTATAAACTATTATTTTTCCATCCGCTGAAAAAGTACCATAAGCCAATACCTTTTCTTTCTTACAGGGAGTATAAGGTTTAATCCGTTACATATTTTAGATATTAGATTCCCTTTATGTTCAGGAAATCTTTTATTATGGCATATAGGGCATACTGTAAATTCATTGGGCGCAAAATATACCTTCCCCAGCTTATGACGAATATGTAAAAGGGTTTTGTTATAAGGTTTAACTTTTTTCCCTAAGGTCGTGTGTTTAATAACCTGAAAATCATTCCCCATTAGTTGTTCCAGATCCTGTAACTTAAAGGAATGCAAATGACCGTATGCATGAAAGAGAGAACCACATTCCGGGCATTTTATCAATGAATAATTCAAATCTTCGTTATTCGGTACGGATATTAGAATATATTTCTTACTGATACGCTTGAATTCCTTGATCGTATCCAGTAAAACCTTCTCGGGAAGATGTTCTATTAATTCACTTGAAAAGACCATATCAAAAGAACGGTCCTTTATCTTATCCATATTGTCGGAAGAGCTAAGAAGCTTATCTCTTTTAACGTAAGTCAGTGCTTCCTTAGAATTGTCCACCCCGACAACATAATATTTAGGATCGAAATTATTGGTTATTTCACCATTACCACAACCTACATCCAAAATGCTTTGTACGTCATCAGGAATAAACTGTTTGATGACTTTCATTTTTCTTTGGATATCTCGCGATACATCATAATTGTCCCAGAGTTCCTTATTGGCAAATATCTGTTTATTATACTTGGTAACAGACATTATCTTGATCGGTTATAATTGGTTATGAATAATTGTAACAATCCTTTCCGCTGTTTTCCCGTCCCACAGTTCAGGCACTTTGCCTGTGGGCCGGTTGCCACTTAGGATGTGAAAGGCATGTTTCTTTACATTCTCAAAATCCGTACCTGCCAGGATATTTGTCCCGATCTTTGTGGTGATGGGACGCTCGGTATTGTTTCGCACCGTAATACAGGGGATCCCAAGCCAGGTCGTTTCTTCCTGGATGCCGCCACTATCTGTAATAACCAGTTCTGAATGAAGGATAAGAGACAGAAAATCAACATATCCTATCGGATCGGTCAACAGAATGTTGGGATGCAGGGTGTGGATCAACGCGAATGATTCCATGTTTTTACGGGTGCGCGGATGAATCGGGAAAACCAGTTTTCGTTCGGCAGCCAACTCATTTAACATATTAAAAAGGCCTTCAAGATGGACACGGGCATCCACATTGCTGGGACGGTGAAAAGTACCCAGGATATACCGGCCTTCTTCCAGCCCCATACTGTTAAGTATATTTGATTCTTTTGCTTTGGGGAGATAACTCACCAGACTGTCAATCATAATGTTCCCTACAAAAAAAACTTTTTCGTCGGGGATACCTTCTTTCTTAAGGTTTATCAATCCGCTTTCTTCGCTGACAAAAAGGTAATCAGCCAGTATATCTGTTACCATCCGGTTGATCTCTTCCGGCATGTTCCGGTCAAAACTTCTCAGGCCGGACTCAACATGAGCCAGCGGGATACCCATCTTGGAAGCAACAAGGGAGCCTGCCAGGGTGGAGTTCACATCTCCCGGGACAATTAGAAGATCCGGCTGTTCGTCCTGTATTACCTTCTCAAGCTCTATCATGATCCTGGAAGTTTGTGATGTGTGGGAGCCTCCGCTTATACCCAGATAAAAATCCGGCCTCGGCAATTCGAGTTCATCAAAGAATATTTTTGACATGTTTTCATCAAAATGTTGCCCCGTATGGCAGATCTTGTGGTCAATTTCAGGATGTAACGAGCGGAATGCCTTGTGCAGGGGAGCTATCTTGATAAAATTGGGTCTGGCGCCTACCAACGATATGATCTTTTTCACAATTAAAAAATTAGATTAAATATTTTAATGATGGATTTTATGAATGGATCTGTTTTTTGCATCTGATTATTTCAACACTTTCTCAAACTGACCGGTCAATTGCTTAGTCAAGGTTTTACGTGAGAAATCTTCAATATGTTTCGGTTTGATCTGCAAGGTGCCCTTTTTATATTGATGATAAAATTCCGTGATGGTCTTTTTGAGTGTTTTTTCATCATCATAATGGATGGTGACACCCGTTCCTGTCTTTTCCAGTATATGAGCCGCTTCTCCATCCGGAGGACCGATGGCCAGAACGGGACGACCGGAGATAAGATATTCGAAGATCTTTCCGGTAACAATGCCTTTATCA
>WFSC01000107.1 GCA_015486185.1 Bacteroidales bacterium
ATCTTCTCTATTACCTTTTCTCCCATCTATTTTTCGTTTATATATTATCACTATTGTCAGGAATAATTTTTGTTATGTACTTCAACCCCTCCCAGACACCGTTGCCAGGCTTTGGCGTCCAAAGCAGAGGGAGGGGCAACGTGTTGACTTTGCGGGCTTCTGTGTAAATAGATCTGCGGTCTCTGCGTGAAAGCATATTAAAATCAATTATCTTTTTTACCAAAAACTACTTATATATCAGATGTGCCAATTGTTTTTTTACTTCTTCCGGCGGCCTGTTCTTTCTGCGTGCATAATCTTCCACCTGGTCGGGAAGGATCTTCCGGATATCAAAATAGGCTGACCGGGGATGGGAAAAGATCAATCCGCTCACTGAAGCAGCCGGGTTCATAGCAAAATTTTCTGTAAGACGGATATGAATATGTTCTTCTGCATCGATCAGATCGAACAGATCTTTTTTTCCGGCATGATCAGGACAGGCAGGGTATCCGTATGCCGGGCGGATGCCTCTGTACTTCATCCGGAACAGGTCTTCCATAGACAGATCTTCTTCCGTTTCAAAACCCCATAACTCTACCCTGACAATCAAATGCAACCACTCTGTCGCTGCCTCCGCCAGCCTGTCGGCTAATGCCTTAACCATCACAGCGCTGTAATCATCATGTTCCTTTTCGAATATTTTCAGATAATGTTCAAGTCCCACGCCGGCCGTAACGGCAAACATCCCGATATAGTCATTTACACCCGCCTTTCCCGGAGCAATAAAATCGCTGAGGCAAAGATTATGTCCCGATGATGTTTTAGCTTTCTGCTGCCGCAATTGATAAAGTACCCCTTTTATGTTTTTCCTTTCTTCGTTTTCATAAACCACAATATCATCCCCTTCAGATGCAGCGGGGAAAAGGCCTACCACAGCCTGCGCTTTCAGTACCCTGTCCTGCACCAGACGATCCAGAAAATCCAGGGCTTCCTTATAAATTTTTGTAGCCTCTTTTCCCTTTTCAGGATGTTCAAGAATAGCCGGGAATTTCCCTTTCAACTCCCATACATGAAAGAAAAAAGTCCAGTCGATAAAAGGGATGATCGTTGGTAAATGAATATCGTCAAAGATCATGATGCCCTGCCGGCGGGGCACGGGAGGGGAATAGTCCTTCCATGAAAGCTTCAACCTGTTTTCCCTGGCCTTTTCAAGTGGCAGGTATTTCCCGGGGATCTTTCGGTTCATATTTCTCAGTTCCTCATACCGGGTATTGACCTCATCAAGGAAATTTTTCTTTTCTCCCGATAATAAATTGCTCACTACGGTTACGCTTTTCGAGGCGTCTTTCACATGAATAACGCCATTGGGGTAATGGGGTTGAATTTTAACCGCCGTATGCAACACCGAAGTTGTTGCTCCTCCGATCATCAGGGGTTGTTTATAATTTTTCCTTTTCATCTCTTCGGCCACATGGACCATTTCTTCCAAAGACGGAGTGATAAGTCCGCTTAGTCCGATGATATCCGCTTTTTCCCTGCTTGCTGTCTCCAGGATCTTCTCTGCCGGCACCATCACTCCCAGGTCGATGATCTCATAATTATTACACTGCAGGACGATCCCTACGATATTTTTCCCAATATCATGTACATCTCCTTTTACGGTGGCCAACAGTACTTTTCCTGCTTTCTGCTGCTTTCCGCCGGCTGCTTTCTCTTCTTCCAGTACCGGTTCCAGCACGGCCACTGCTTTTTTCATCACCCTGGCACTTTTGATCACCTGCGGCAAAAACATTTTTCCCGAACCAAACAGGTCTCCCACAATGTTCATTCCCTCCATCATCGGTCCTTCGATAATATCCAGTGCCGAAGGATATTCTTTTATGGCTTCTTCCATATCCTCCTTCACAAAATCAGGAATTCCCTTTACCAATGAATGAATGATCCTTTCTTTCAATGGTTGCTGTCTCCAGGTGTCTTTTTCCTGCTTTTCTTTTCCTTCTGTTTTTTCTGTCTTTTCCGCATATTCCAGCAAGCGTTCGGTAGCATCGGGTCGCCGGTTAAAGATCAGATCTTCCACCAGCTTCAGCAGGTCTTCCGGGATGTCATCATATACCGGCAGGTTACCGGCATTGACAATGGCCATATCCAGTCCGGCCTTTATGGCATGATAAAGAAAGGCTGTATGCATGGCTTCGCGGATGGGATTATGTCCACGAAATGAGAATGACAGATTGCTAACTCCTCCGCTGGTATGAACATAGGGCAAATTTTCCTTGACCCATTTCACTGCCCGGATAAAATTCACAGCATAATCTGCATGTTCTTCTATTCCTGTACCTATGGCCAGGATATTTAGATCAAAAATGATATCTTCAGGATGGAAGTGTACTTTCTCCGTAAGCAACCGGTAGGCTCTCCGGGCTATTTCTATCTTTCTTTCAACGGTAGTTGCCTGTCCTTCTTCATCAAAAGCCATAATAATGGTTGCCGCACCATATCTTTTGATCTTTTCAGCTTTTTCAAGGAAATCCGTTTCGCCTTCCTTCAGGCTGATGGAATTGACAATACCTTTTCCCTGTAAACATTTAAGGCCGGCTTCCAGCACCTCCCATTTAGATGAATCGATCATTACCGGCACCCGTGAGATCTCAGGATCGGCAGCCAGAAGGTTGAGAAATGTCACCATCGATTTTTTGGCATCCAGCATGGCATCATCCATACTCACATCAATGACTTGTGCTCCGTTCTCTACCTGCTGCCTGGCGACAGAGAGGGCTTCTTCAAATTTTTCCTCCCTGATCAGGCGTGCAAATTTCCTGGACCCTGCCACGTTGGTCCTTTCGCCTATATTTATCAGGTTGCTTTCCCCGAACACCTTCAGCGGCTCCAGTCCGCTCAACTGAAGCACATGTTTTCGTTCAGGCAGAATACGGGGTTTTTTTCCTTTCGCCCGCTTTACAAATTCACGGATATGTTCCGGCGTAGTACCACAACATCCCCCTATGATATTAACATACCCTCCTGCCATCAGCCGTTCCAGCACATCCCCCATTTCATTGGGGGTAGATTCATATTCTCCGAACTGATTGGGGAAACCGGCATTGGGATGTACGCTCACCGGTAAGGATGTGATGGCAGATAAGGCCTCAACAAAAGGTTCGATCTCTTTGGCCCCCATTGAGCAGTTCAGTCCGATACTGAATAGGGGGGCATGAGATACGGATATCACAAAAGCTTCGAGTGTTTGCCCCGAGAGTGTACGCCCGCTGGCATCCACTATAGTGACAGAAACCATTACGGGCCATTCCCTTCCTTTTTCGGAAAACACGTCCTGAATGCCAAAAAGGGCTGCTTTGGCGTTCAGGGTATCAAAAATAGTTTCCAGCATAAGAATATCCGCCCCGCCATCCAATAGTCCCCGGGCCTGTTCCGCATAAGCCTCACGCAAATCATCAAAAGTCACAGCCCGGTAACCCGGATCTTCCACACGGGGTGATATGGACGCGGTCTTATTGGTAGGTCCCATTGAACCGATAACGAACCGTGGTTTTTTCGAATTTACATTTGTAAACTTATCAGCCGCTTCCCTGGCCAAACGCGCTGCTGCCACATTTATCTCATAGACTAACTCCTCCATTTTATAATCGGCCAGAGAGATCCGGTTGGCATTGAAGGAGTTGGTCTCTATAAGATCAGACCCTGCTTCCAGGTATTTGTTATGAATATCAGAGATAACATCAGGCCGGGTAAGTACCAGTAAATCATTATTTCCTTTGAGCGGAGTATCGTAATCCCGGAACCTTTCGCCACGGAAATCCTCTTCCTTCAAACCATAGCTTTGTATCATGGTACCCATGGCACCATCCATGACAAGGATCCGTTCTTTTATTAACCTATGTAATTTGTCACTGTTCATGATACCCGTTTTTCCGGTTTTAATCCGGTATTAATAATACTTACCTCCCGTTCCAATATCTCTTTTTTCTTTCCGGCCAGTTCCTGCAAACTGATCCGTCCAATTATATAATTATAGTCCGGGCCCGCATAACTTTCCGTCACCTCATCAAAATCCAGGAGACCTGCATCTTTTTTGTCCCGGTACCTGAAATAAATTTCCAAAGTTACATCAGAGGTGAAAGATAATCCTAATTTTTGTTTTCTTTTTTTATACTCATAGGCATAAAAGAATGAATTGGCGGAAATATCCGACAGGACAGCCGAACCTGTAGGATGGCCACCGGCGCCCTTGCCGTAAAAAAATTGTTTTTCGGCAAAAGCCGCCTCTACTACCACACCATTGTATTCATTCTCTACCGTATATAATTTTTTATCCTGTGTCAGAAACCGGGGCAACACAAAACCTGTCAGCCCGTCTTCCCCCACCCTGCCTGCATAAGGAATTAACTTTATACGGTATCCTTTTTCCCGGGCAAATTGCATATCCTGTGTATTGATATTGGTGATCCCGACATGAAAAATATCTTCCGGCCTGATATACAGCCCGTAAGCATGTTCAATAATTATACTTAATTTATAATTGGCATCCGTACCGGAAACATCCAGCCAGGGATCACTTTCTGCGAAGCCTAATTTTTGTGCATTTTTTAATGCTTCTTCGTAATCCATGTTCTCATTGAACATCTTCGATAAAATGTAGTTGGTCGAGCCGTTAAAGATTCCTCTCAATGAGAACAGCAGTTCATTATCATAGTATTCTTCAAGATTCCGGATGATAGGGATAGCACCACACACGGCTCCTTCATACAACAAAGAGGTCTTATGTTCTTCCTGCAGGTCGATCAGTTCATCCAGATGTTCGGCCACCATTTTTTTGTTGGCGCTCACCACGTTTTTGCCACCTGTAAGTGCCGCCCTGACAATTTTATAAGCTTCTTCCGCATCGTCGATCAGTTCAACCACGAGATTTATAGACGGATCATCGAGGATATCCTTTTTATCAAAGGTAAAATAACGCATCGGTATGCGGCGCTTTTTATTGTGATGTTTAACACATATACGGGCAATATCGGCATGAAAGCCGCTGCTTTCCATCAACACATCGTGCAATCCCTGGCCCACCACTCCATAGCCGAACATGCCAATTTTTACATTTTGTCTCTTCATACTTTCCCTAAAAATAAATTCTACAACTTTGCTCTTGCGCAATTAGCGTCTTTGGCGCGTGAATTAATATTTATCTGTCTATATTCTTTATTCATTCAAATTAACATCTAACACCCAGCAACTAATGATACATTTTCCTTTGAGCTTTAATCTTTAGCCTTTAAGCTTTTTCTAAAAATGGCCGTATGGTCTCTGTAAGTTTTTCGGTTTCAACCAGAAATCCGTCGTGACCATATAATGAATCGATCTCCCTGTAAATTCCGTTTTTCACATGATCTGCCAGATATTTTTGCTCATACACGGGGAAAAGCAGATCGCTTGATATTCCCAGCGACAGGACTTTTGCCTTGATCTGTTGCAGCGCTTTCTCTTTTCCGCCACGGCCCCGCCCCACGTTGTGCGTGTCGGAGAGCAAGGTCAACAGATAATAGGAATAAGCGTTAAAACGCCGTACCAGCTTATCTCCCTGATAATCCTGGTAGGATATGGCACGGAAATCCGTCAGTTTATCTTCATCATCCTGCTGGGTTTTATTATATATCGTATCGTTTCGGTAACTCAACAGGGCGATGGAGCGGGCCGCCCGCAGTCCTTTGCTGCCTCCATCGGGGACGTCTTCCCAGAATGTGGCATCTGCTTCTATAGCCAGCCGTTGTGACTCGTCAAAGGCAATAGCCCACGGAGCATAAGCCGTTGAAGAAGCCAAAAAAGCAAGTCGCTCGATCAGATCAGGAAACATGATGCTGTATTCTATTGCCTGCGAGCCTCCAATAGATCCACCGATGATCATTTGTATTTTTTTTATCCCGAGATGTTTCCGTACCAACTCATGTCCTCTGACCACATCACGGAAAGTGATCAGAGGAAAAGAGCGGTAATACGGTTTGTCCGTTTCCGGGTTAATCGACAGAGGACCTGTAGATCCGTAGCAGGATCCGAGGATGTTGGCACACACCACAAAATATTTTTCCGTATCCATCAACAGCCCGGGACCCACCATGCCGGGCCACCACTCGCTCACATCCGAGTTGGCCGTCAGTGCATGGCAGACCCATATAACATTATCCCGGCGGTCATTCAAGGTACCGAAAGTATGCCAGGCGATTTCAACCTCTGGCAACACCTCTCCGGTTTCCAGGACAAAAGGCCCGTTAAATTTTTTCTTTTCCAGCGCCATAGTTATTATCCAATTTTTGCAAGAGCCTGATCAAAATCGGCAATAATATCATCAATGTGTTCCAGTCCGACGGAAACACGCAGGAGGGTGGGAGTCACTCCGGCTGCTTTCTGCTCCTTCTCGCTCAGTTGCTGATGGGTGGTGGCTGCAGGCTGAATGATCAGGGTACGTGCATCTCCTATGTTAGCCAGGTGACTCACCAGGGAGAGAGACTCAACAAACAATGCCGTTTGCTCCCGGTTGCCCTTTATCGTAAAAGTCAAAACCCCGCCGGCTCCCTTTGGCAGGTATTTTTTGGCCAGCTCATGATTCGGATCGTTGGGCAAACCCGGATAATTCACTTTTTCGACCTTCGGATGGGCCACAAGCCACTCAGCCAAAGCCCGGGTATTCTGAATATGACGGTCCATACGCAGCGAAAGTGTCTCCAACCCCTGCAACAACAGAAAGGAATTAAAAGGACTTATGCTCGGACCGTAATCCCTGAGACCCTCTACCCTGGCCCGGATAATAAAAGCAATGTTCCCAAAGGAAGAACCTTCGCCGAAAGTTTCCCAATACCGAAGTCCGTGATATCCCTCCGATGGTTCGGTAAACTGTGGAAATTTACCATTGCCCCAGTTAAAGTTACCCCCATCGGTGATCACTCCCCCGATGCTGGTGCCATGGCCGCCTATCCATTTGGTGGCCGACTCAACCACAATATTGGCGCCATAATCGATGGGACGGAACAGGTAACCGGCAGCCCCGAAAGTATTATCCACAATAAAAGGTATGTCATACTTACGTGCCAGGGTGGCAAAACGGTCAAAATCCGGCACATTGAATGCCGGGTTGCCGATTGTCTCCAGATAAATGGCCCTGGTTCGTTCATCTATCCTTTTCTCAAATTCATCAGGGTCCAGATTGGGAGCAAAACGGGCATCTATGCCCAGACCCTTCAGGGTCACCTTGAACTGATTGAATGTACCACCGTACAGATAGGGTGAAGTAATAAAATTATCTCCCTGTGTCATAATATTGGTCAGTGCCAGAAACTGGGCAGCATGACCCGACGAGGTGGCCAGAGCGGCTACACCGCCTTCCAGGGCTGCAATTCGTTGCTCAAAAACATCGGTCGTGGGATTGTTGATGCGGGTATAGATATTTCCGAACTCTTTCAGGGCAAACAGGTTGGCACCATGTGCCGAGTTCCGGAAAACATAGGAAGTGGTCTGATAAATAGGAACAGCCCGCGACAAGGTAGTGGGTTCGGGCTTGTATCCCGCATGTATCTGATTGGTTTCAAAATGATATTTCATGATAGTAGTTTTTTTGATTAATATTAGATATAATCCTCCCGCAGCGTAACCTGCAGGGGTTCCGGAGTACCCTTCAACCCGCAACAGGCCGAAGGCTAACGCATGCACATAGGCATGAGCGGCATGATAAAATTCCGGAAAGTAAGATGAATGGAAGAAACGGACATTCCCATCCGTTGTTTTTTGCCTGTAGTGATCTGCTCTGTTTTGTTCATTTTCTTTAGCGTTTATTTATCATCTCCCGGCATGCCGGGATTAGGTTTTAGCACCTTCCCTCACAGGGAGGGGGTTGCTAGAGGTTCTCAGAGCCTAATCTCTC
>WFSC01000108.1 GCA_015486185.1 Bacteroidales bacterium
AGACTACTCAATATTTATCATGCACGTATAGAATATCCAAAAGCAGAAGAAAACAATTAAACCCGTTTTACCCTCCATCTCTCTCTTTTCTCATTGCATTTTTTCTCTCGCAGATTTCGAGATATCCGCAGACTACCATACACTCTTCTTATTCAATCAATCATTCAATCATTCATTCATTCAATCATTCCCCCCTCAGTCTCTCAGTCCCTTATTCTATCATTCACTCATTCACTCATTCAATCATTTCTCCCTCAGTCTCTTCGTCTCTCAGTCCCTTCGTTCCTTCGTCACTTCGTCACTCCCTCATTCACTCATTCATTCACTCATTCATTCATTCACTCATTCATTCACTCACTCACTCATTCATTCATTCATTCCCCCCTCAGGTCTATCACTTCCACACCCGGATAATCTTCCTTGCGGAACCTGAATGTTGTAGCCTTGACTTTTTTCAATGGTTCCATTTTTTTTATCTGAATAAAATACTGGATGCCGTTCTTACCAAAATATCGGGCTGAGTATAAAGAGCCGGTCTTTTTATCAATTTGCAGTCGGATGCGCGAATATTCTTCTTTGAGATCGACAGGATAAAGATCAACAACTTCCAGCGTTTTCCCGTTATTTTCATAAGTGCTTACATAATGATACCGGAAAGTAAGCCGATAATCTGAAAAAAGTTCTTCTGGGTGTGCCAGGAAGGAATGGTCTTCCGGGTCAGGTTTCAGTACATTGACCTCGTTGGCATCGGGCAAATAATTCCATATCGTTTGACCGTCAAAGAAGATTTCGGAGTCAGCGGTTTTCAGGTGATATTTCTTGCCCTGCAGGGTTAGTTCGCCTGTATATGAACTCCTGGATTTATCCTGCAGATTGATAATGGTAAACCGGTAAGTGATGCGGAAAGGTTCTGATGCTTTTGTTTTTTCCGACAACCGGTTCAGGATTTTTTCTGCTACCGGATCTTCCTGGGCTGCTACAGGATATATAAAAAGGGATATTATTAATAAAGCCGCTGTTTTTTTTAATATCTTCATGTAATAAAATGTTCAGTGATAAATATTTTTCCTACTTATCCAATTCTCTCAAGAACTGTTCCAAACTGTACTCGTCAGGGAAAAGAACCTGACGGGCTTTGCTTCCTTCATAGGGTCCCACCACACCGGCGGCTTCGAGTTGATCAATGATCCGGCCGGCCCGGTTATATCCGATAGACAGTTTTCGCTGGATCAGTGAGGTCGATCCCTGCTGATGCTGAACCACCAAACGGGCTGCATCTTCAAACAACGGATCTTTTAGTTTTAGGTCCACTTCTTCGATACCTCCGCTTTCTTCCCCTGTATATTCAGGCAGGAAGAATGGCATGGGGTAGCTCTGTTGAGAGGCAATATAATTGGTAATAGCTTCTACCTCGGAGGTGTCTATGAAGGCACACTGAATACGGGTGAGATCGCTTCCCGATCCGATAAGCATATCCCCGCGGCCAACAAGTTGATTGGCCCCCGGACTGTCCAGTATTGTGCGTGAGTCGATCATTGCCGTGACCTTAAAGGCAACACGGGTAGGGAAGTTCCCCTTGATGGTGCCCGTAATAATATTGGTCGTAGGACGTTGGGTAGCAATGACCAGGTGAATGCCTATGGCCCTGCCCATCTGAGCCAGGCGCGTCAGTGGATATTCAATGTTTTTGCCTGCCGTCATGATCAGATCGGCAAACTCATCAATGATCAGGACAATATAGGGAAGAAAACGATGCCCCTTTTCGGGGTTCAGTTTGCGGGATTTGAATTTTTCATTGTACTCGTTTACAAAACGTACATGTGCAGAATTCAGCAGGTCATAGCGCCGGTCCATTTCAATGGTGAGGGAATTCAGGGTGTTTACTACCTTGTCCGTATCTGTGATGATCGATTCTTCGGCATCAGGGATTATTGCAAGATAATGTTTCTCCAGTTTGGAGTACAGGGCCAGCTCCACTTTCTTTGGATCTACAAAGACAAATTTTAACTCCGCAGGATGTTTCCTGTATAAGAGTGAAGTAATTATCACATTCAGACCAACTGATTTTCCCTGGCCGGTAGCCCCTGCAACAAGCAGGTGAGGTGCCCTCGCCAGATCAAAAACATAGGGATCCCCGGAAATAGTCCTGCCCAGTGCCACAGGCAGATCATAATTGGCTTCAAGAAAAGCCCGCGAAGTGATCAGAGATCTCATGGAAACAATGTCAGGATGACGGTTGGGTACTTCAATACCGATAGTCCCCCTTCCGGGAATAGGTGCTATAATCCTAATTCCCAAAGCAGCCAGGCTCAAGGCGATATCATCTTCCAGATTCTTTATTTTGGAGATGCGGATACCGGGAGCCGGAACAATTTCGTATAATGTAACCGTCGGCCCGATCGTTGCTTTTATTTTATCAATCTTAATCTTATAGTTGGCCAGGGTATCAATAATCCGCTTTTTATTATTCTGCAGTTCTTCGTCACTAACTTTCTTATTTGCATTCTCTGCCTCATGCTCTTTTAATAATTGAATAGGGGGCATTTTGTATCCGGACAACTCAAGCGTAGGATCAAAACGTTCTGTTATAATATTACTGGCTTGTTTATCAGATAATTGATCATTGTCAACAACTCTTTGCTCTACGGTTAATTCTATATCGTCTTTTTCCTCTTCTTTCAGAAAGTTTGCTTTAGTACCCTTTGCATTCGTTTCTTCCGTTGCCTGTTCAGTAGCTTCCGGATTTAAATCGTCACCAGGCGTTGTAATATCTGCATATTCCCTGTCTTTTACAATAGCAGGTTTTTTTCTGAGATGAAATACAGGAATATGAAAATAATAAAGAATAAATGCAGTATTCAGTAAAATTAACAGAAAGGCGTCTCCGATCTGTCCAAGCAAACTGTTCAGCCATTCGATTGTAAAATAACCGAATGATCCGCCAAAGCCGCTGCCCAGGGAGCCATTGGAACTTCCCAGTATATAGGCAATGGTAAGTGAACCCAATAAGGTGAGAAAGAACAGGAACCAGAAAACCTTCCGCAGAGGAGCGGTTTTGATATTAAAAAAACGGATGCCTACGTCCATGAAAAACAGAGGTATAGTAAATGAGAATATGCCAAACCACTTGTTTATTAGTAGATTGGACAGGTAGGCTCCACTTTTTCCAGCCCAGTTCCTGACCGTTACCGAAGCGGGTGAAATTATTTTGCCAAACTCAAAACTTTGATCCGCTTTCCAGGTAAAAAAATAGGAGATAAGAGCAAAAAGAAGATATAATCCAAACAGGAAAAAGAAAAAACCAATAATGATCCTTACCCGTTCGTCCTTAAAAAATCCTGACCTTTTCTTTCTGCTTTTTGTCTTTTTTCCTTTCACGTATTCTTTTTTTAGTTCACTTTATCTTAACTCCGGCAGATAAATGAGTTTTTATTTTACCGTTTTTAGTTCCGGAGAGTTGTTATACTATTGACATCACAAAATAAGTAAACACAACCGGAATGTAAAAAAATCCAAGGATTTATTTTTTAATAAAACAGCCTGCCAATAAACCGTATGAAAGAACAGACAGGTTATTCCATAAGTTTATTAAGGATGTCTTCAAACTGTTTCCTGGAGACTTTGATATAATTTTTTCTTGGAGCAAAATACTTTTCATCTATGTCTTTGAAATATACACCTGTGGCTGTCAGTTTCATTTTTAATTTGCTGATATGAAGGTAGAATTCAAGCAGCACCCCGTTAATGTCCCGATAGGGAGTGGCCCAATTGGGGTTTTGTACAGGTATATCCGTAGTATAATAAACCGGGATAGGTACCTCATTCCCGGGGAGGACCACATAGGCTTCCTTTGCCATATATCCGCAGATTTCACGGCTGTGTGTTCCCGGCCTGATAGTAAGTTTGGGTATCTTGCCAAAACCTGCAGCAGGTTCATCAAACTTACCTTCATAATAAAATTTCTTGTCCAATACATTCAGATAGGTAATGTTTGTCTTCTTTTTGACATTGATAACATTACAGATATTAAATAGCCCGAAAAAACCGTCAATCTCCATCGCTGTATTATCATTTCTAAACCGTACAGTCAATTTTTTCGGTAAAAGGTCCGTACTGAATTTTTCCAGATCATTTTCAAGATACGTAATAGAATAAATGATCATCCCCTGCCTTTCGTGAGATAGCGAGGCTTTCTTACAGCTTCCCTGGAAAATAAGGAAAACAGCAATGACAATTATCAAATATTTTTGTCTTATGAATGACATATTTTAAGTTACGAAGATAATAAAGTTAAAAAAAAACTTTAGGTTTCTATAAAAAACTTGACGCGTTTAGTCAAAAAATAGTTGCTTGTTGTGCTGAAAATAATGGGAAATGCTGTAAATGGCATAAAAGAAATTAATGTTTATACATATATTGCAAATTAAAAGCTATATTTTATTACGTTTATCTTAACCGGATAATAATGATTATTATAATGAAGTCTAATCTTTATTTTTGTGTTGTCACTGCAAATAAGCATTGGAACAAAGGGAAAAGCTTGAGGAAAATGTATATGTTTGTATTTATGAGAAAAACGGTAATAAATAATGAGTAAGCTGGCTGTTATAGCGTTGGGAGGGAATGCTTTACTCAGGGATAACCAGGAGGGTACGATCGAAGAGCAGGAGCAGAATACGACAGAAACCCTTGAAAATATTATTTTTTTGTTGCGTGAAGGATACGATCTGGTGTTAACACATGGAAACGGTCCGCAGGTTGGGAATATTTTAATGCGCAATGATGCGGGTGAACAACTCTACGGTATAGCCCGGATGCCTCTTGATATTTGTGTGGCTGATTCTCAGGGAGGCATCGGTTATATGATCGAAAGGATGTTGCATAATAGGTTGCGTAGTCACGGTATCCAAAGGAAGGTGGTGACACTGGTAACGGAGGTTTTGGTAGATCCCGGGGATAAGGCATTTGAACAACCGGAGAAAAGAATAGGAAAGATCTACAGTAAGGAGGAAGCAGATCTGCTGAGCAATAAAAAAGGATGGGTATTTAAAAAAGAAGTAAAAGAAGATATGTCGGGCTGGCGTCGTGTGGTCCCGTCTCCGCAACCTAAAAGAGTGATGAATGCGGAGATTGTTGAAGAACTGGCCCGCCGCGGACATGTAGTGATCGCTGTAGGGGGAGGAGGAATACCTGTTTATTTCGATAAAGAAGGAATGATCCGCACTACCGAAGCCGTGATCGATAAGGACCTTGCTTCCTCTTTGCTGGCCTCTGCCATAGGAGCAGATGAATTTTATATCCTCACGGACGTCCCTTACGTTTATCTGAATTATAAAAAGAAAGATCAGCAAATCGTGGAGTTTCTCGATAGAGCAGACGCTCTTCGCTATCTGAGACAAGGCATGTTCGGCAAAGGGAATATGGCTCCTAAAATACAGGCTGCCGTGAATTTTGTGGAAAACGGAGGGGAAAAGAGTGTTATCACCGAAGCCACCAAACTGGAAGATAAGAAATACGGAACCAAAATAACATTACACTATGATGATAATCATTAAATAAATAAGACGATGAAAAGAAATTTAAAAAATCGTAGTTTTCTGAAATTACTTGATTTTACCCCTGAAGAGATTAATGATTTACTTCTATTGGCTGCAGAATTAAAAAGTGCTAAAAGATCAGGAAATGAAAAACAATACCTGAAAGGTAAAAATATTGCCCTGATCTTTGAAAAAACTTCTACACGCACCCGTTGTGCCTTTGAAGTAGCAGCATATGACCAGGGAGCAAATGTAACCTTTCTCGACCCTTCCGGTTCTCAGATCGGCCATAAGGAATCAATACGGGATACGGCCAGGGTGTTGGGAAGAATGTATGACGGGATTGAATACCGTGGTTTTGGCCAGGAAAGAGTGGAAATGCTTGCAGAATATTCCGGCGTGCCTGTCTGGAATGGCCTGACGGACGAGTTCCATCCTACACAGGTACTGGCAGATTTTTTGACTATGCAGGAGAAAAGCGGGAAAGCATTGAATAAATTGACTTTTTGTTATCTCGGTGATGCGCGGAATAATATGGGAAACTCCCTGATGATCGGAGCGGCCCTGATGGGAATGGATTTCAGAGCGGCTGCCCCGGAAAGCGTTCAGCCACATGATGATTTGGTGGCACAGGCACGTCAGATCGCAGAAACAACCGGCGCTTCCGTTACCATTACTGATAATGTGGAAAAGGCAGTGAAAGATGCGGATTTCCTTTATACGGATGTATGGGTGTCAATGGGTGAACCACCGGAAGAATGGGCGAAAAGGGTCAAGCTGCTTAAGCCCTATCAGATCAACCGTCAGATCATGGAAATGACAGGCAAACCAAATGTAAAATTTATGCATTGTCTGCCCTCATACCATAATCTGGAGACAAAAGTAGGTAAACAGATATACGAACAATTTGGCCTGAAGGAAATGGAAGTGACAGATGATGTCTTTGAGTCGGAAGCATCTATCGTCTTTGACGAAGCAGAAAACCGGCTCCATACCATTAAAGCGGTGATGGTGGCAACCCTGGGAGAAGAATGAATAAAAGGCAGAAGGAGGGAAAGCTTAAAGGCTAAAATCCAAAGGCTAAAGCTTAAAGGTAAAGATAGTTAATGCATACTGGTTACTGAATCAGATTAGCTCAGAGCTCAGGGCACAGAGCCAGGATACAAGTAAATCTCAATAACCCAAATTCCAAATAATCTCCAATGACCATCCTTCAATAACCAAACAGGATTCAAAAATACAAACCAAAGTCACTATAATAT
>WFSC01000109.1 GCA_015486185.1 Bacteroidales bacterium
AGCAGGCTGCATCTTCCCGGTAGATGTTTTTATGAAATTGGCTCCTGCAGTCATGGCAATCAAGGCAGCTCTCTGGATTTTTTCGGGGTCATTCAATACCCCTGATTCCAGAATTACTTTCAGATGCCCTTTATCACCGATTGCATCTCTTATCTCCCGAATCTCATCAAAGGCTTTTTCATTGTCTCCGTATAATACATCTCCCACTGAAATAACAATATCAATTTCATCAGCTCCTTGCTCCAGAGCCATTTTCGTTTCAAGCAATTTCACTTCGCGGAAAGTCTGTGCAGCGGGAAAACCACCAGATACCGAAACAGCCCGTACACTAATGTCCTTCAGTGTTTTACTAACTACCGGAATAAACACGGGAAATACACATACCCCGGCAACCTGTCCGACACCGGGAAAATGATCCGGCAATCGCACAACTTTCCGGCACATCTCCTCCACTTTCCGGTCGGTATCCCTTACATCCAAGGTAGTAAGATCAATAACCCCAATTATTTTTTTCAGGTCATCCGGCGACGGGGACGATTTATCCGAGGTGTACTTTATTTTCTGTTCGTCAAGTTTTGCCTTATTTACAGGTTCAAATAATTCTTTTATCAGATGATCCATAACGGAATGGTATTATTTTTTCAGTTTATTGTTTTTCTTATGTCTTTCAGCATCTCTCCGGGTCTTCTTTTCGAGCGATCTTTTCATTTCCTCATCCAGATCCACTCCGGTTTGATTGGCAATACATATCAGGACAAACAACACATCAGCCAGTTCTTCACCCAGATCTTTCCCGGTATCTTCTTTTTTAAACGACTGTTCTCCGTATTGACGGGCAATAATACGGGCCACTTCTCCCACTTCCTCTGTCAGGAGTGCCATATTGGTCAATTCATCAAAATACCTGACCCCATATTCCCGGATCCATTGGTCCACTTTTCGTTGTACTTCCCGCAATGCCATATTCGGTAATTTCTATTCTTTATGTTTTGTATCAATAACAATGGTTACGGGTCCATCATTGATGAGCGACACTTCCATATGGGCACCAAATTTTCCCGTTTTTATTTCCATCCCCGTTTTTTCATAGAGCATCCTGATAAATTTCTCATACAAAGGGATGGCTTTCTCTGGCGGAGCGGCATGAACATAAGAAGGCCTGTTCCCCTTTTTTGTTTTAGCAAGTAATGTAAACTGGCTGATCACCATAATTTCTCCTTCTATACCGGTTACAGAAAGGTTCATAATACCTTTTTTGTCATTAAAAATACGCAACTGACTGATCTTTTTTGAGAGCCAATCTGCGTCACCGGCGTCATCATCCTGTCCTATGCCAACAAACACCAATAAACCGGGGCCTGTTTTTGACAAGATCCTGCCTTCAATACTTACTGAAGCTTCACGTACTCTTTGAATAACAGCTTTCATATTTATCAAAAAAAGACCTGTAGCAAAGATACTACAAGTCTTTCGTAAAATACAGTTATTTTTTTGTTTTCCGGCCTGGTCCTATAATTCCGAGGCCATCAGAAGGAACGGTTTCATTTCAAAACTGTGATAGAACGGTCTCAGGCGTTCCGTATTATAATATTCCTGAACATTGACCACTTTTTTACGGCTGGTTATGACCTCAAGGGGTACATCATCGTATCTTCCGTTTTTCAGTACGACGAGTCTTCCGTAAATTTTGGAAAGGATCAGATCGAGGGCCAGGTTTCCATAGGCCATTGGGACAATAGAGTCAATGGCATCGGGATCTCCGCCACGCACCAGGTATCCCAGTTTCTGATTGATAATATTAATGGTTTTCCCGTGGTTGAATTTGGCGGTTCTGTTTTTTATCTCCCTTGACACAAGGTCGCCAATGCCTCCGAGTTTTGCATGGCCATAGGCATCTTTTTCACTGCTTTCAAATATCATCTCTCCCCCTTTGAACATAGCTCCCTCAGAGACCAGTACCACAGAATATTTGCTTGGGTTATGGTTACGATCTTCAACCAGTAATTCTGTCAAATGATCCATATCAAACTTATATTCGGGGATCACGCAACGGTTGGCAGCACCGGCCATAGTAGGTAACATAGCAGTAAAGCCGGCATAACGTCCGAAAACTTCCATAACCAGGATCCGTTCATGTGATCCGGCTGAGGTACGCAGACTGTTGGCCATGCCAATCGTTCGTGTTACACATGTACTGAACCCAATACAATAATCGGTACCAGGCACATCATTGTCCATGGTTTTGGGTATGGCTACTACTTTGATCCCTTCCTGGTACAAACGGACGCCATAGCTCAACGTATCATCCCCGCCAATAGGGATAAGAAAATCCACTCCGAGCCACTCGAGGTTTTTCAGTATTTCTGGCGTCATATCATTCACCTCCTTGTTATACTGATCCCGCAGGTGTTTAGGCACATCCTCCTTACGCATATGGCTGGGACGCGTACGGGAAGTATGGAGAAATGTTCCTCCGGTACGTCCTGCCTTATTTACAATATCATCGGTCAGTGTAATAAAGTTTTTGCTGTTATCCGCCTTGGGATCCCTTATGACCTCTGTGATACCGGCCCATCCTCTGCGTAAGCCAATTACTTTGTAACCTTCCCGGTTTGCCCGTATGGTTACCGCCCTGATGGCAGGATTTAATCCGGGGACATCACCCCCGCCGGTTAAAATAGCAATAACGCCTTTTGTCTTTTTAACATTTACCATATTCTCTCGATTTTATCAAATACATAATTATTTAAAATTTTCGAAAATTAATAAAAGTTTATTTCCAAAGGAAAACATTAGCATTATTTTTACTGATTAAAATGAATTAATAAATTAAAATATAAACATCTGACCGGGAATTTTTTAGGAAATTTAGCGTTTAAAAGCATAACATGAAACGTTTAGAGAAAATATTTTTATTTTTTATCTGTTCATTATTATATCTGTCCCATCCAGGTTACGGTCAGAAAAAGTATGTCCTGAACGGTTACGTACGTGATGCAGAGAGCGGAGAAGAACTGATAGGGGCAACCATCTATGTCAAAGACCTTCAAACCGGAGTAACAACCAACCAATATGGATTTTATTCCATAACGTTACCTGCAGGAAACCATCCGGTTATTTACCAGTATCTTGGTTATAATCCTTTGCAACTGGATATAAATACAGACCGGAATATTAGAAAAGATGTTGAATTAAAGCCGTCAACCCATGAATTGAAAGAGGTTGTAGTATCGGGAAAGGCTGAAGACTACCGGATAAGATCTGCTGAAATGGGAGCTATCAAGCTGTCTCCACGCAATATTCAATCCATACCTGTCTTGTTCGGTGAACAGGACATCCTGAAGACCCTGCAATTATTGCCTGGCATAAGTACGATCGGAGAAGGTAACGGCGGTTTGTATGTACGGGGAGGAGATGCCAGCCAAAATCTGATACTGCTGGACGAAGCTCCGGTATATAATGCCTCTCACTTACTTGGTTTTTTTTCTGTCTTCAACTCGGACGCGATCAGGAACGTAAAGATCATGAAAGGTTTTATTCCTCCCCAATACGGGGGCAGGTTGTCTTCGGTACTGGATGTTAAAATGAAAGAAGGAAACAGTAAAAAGTTTTCCGGATCCGGAGGAATAGGGTTGATCTCTACCCGTCTGCAACTGGAAGGACCTGTAAAAAAAGGAAAAGGTTCTTTTATGATCACCGGACGGCGAACCTATGCCGACCTGTTTTTAAAGTTTTTGCCGGATACTAATCTGAGATCAAACGTATTATACTTTTATGATTTTAATGCTAAAGCCAATTACAGGATAGGGGAAAAGGACAGGATCTTTTTATCAGGTTATCTGGGAAGGGATGTTTTCAAATTCCGTAATTATTTTGGCTTTGACTGGGGTAATCAAACCCTTTCATCCCGGTGGAACCATCTATTCTCAAGTCGCTTATTCCTGAATAGTTCCTTGATATACAGTAACTATGATTATAATTTCAATCTGATGAACGGAGAAAACAGGTTTAACCTGCAATCGTCCATTCGTGATATAAACTGGAAAGAAGATTTTCAGTTTTTCCCCTCTTCGGGTAATATCCTGCGATTTGGCTTTAAGGTAAACTACCACTGGTTCATGCCCGGAGAAGTTTCTTCATCCGGAGGTTTCCCGGTCAATGATATGAAAATCGAAACCAGACATGCCCTGGAAAATGCACTGTATTTTTCTCATGAATGGAAAATCAATGATCTGTTGAATCTGCATTACGGCCTCAGGATCGCTTCTTTCTCTATACTCGGGCCGGCACATATTTATTCATTTAATGATCAGGGAGATGTAACGGATACGGTCTGGTATCCCACACATAAGATAATAAAAACATACTGGAATTTTGACCCGCGCATCCTGTTGAATATGAAAACGGGACCTCATAGTTCCGTTAAGATTTCTTACAGCAGAATGCATCAGTACCTTCATCTTCTATCCAACACAACATCCGGTACCCCGTTGGATCTGTGGGTTCCGAGCAGCAAGATAGTAAAACCCCAGACAGCCGATCAGTATTCGGCAGGATATTTTCAAAATCTCATTTCAAACATGTGGGATCTCTCCCTGGAGATTTATTATAAAAACATGTATCATCAGATTGACTATAAAAACGGAGCGGATATTTTGCTCAATGAACTGGTAGAATCGCAATTGGTTTTCGGTTCCGGTCAAGCATACGGAGCTGAA
>WFSC01000110.1 GCA_015486185.1 Bacteroidales bacterium
GGGCTGCCAAAATGCTCAAACGGCATATAGAAGTTCTTTGGGATGATGTCTATGGCGGGGCTTTCCAGGGATTGATGGATGTGGATGCCAACGAATTCGATCTTACGAAAGCCTTATGGGTTCAGGATGAGATACTGGTAGGGCTCATGGCTGTGATCGAAAGATCGGATGCGGCCTGGGCCAGGGAATGGTTCCGGAAAGTGTATGACTGGATCCAGGGGAAATGTTCCCTTAAACAGTATGGCTACCATCTCTGGATGTTATACGGTGACCGGAAGATGACTTTTACCGAACATTCCGACCGCATAGGCAACTATCACCATCCCCGCCAGATGTTATTGAATTATCTGGCTCTGGAAAGAATGATCAAGGCCGGAAGAGGCTTCTGATATCCATGCGGAAAACCTGATCTCCCGGAGAAAAATATTTGAAACGCCTTTGGCTTCTCAAACAGTAGAGAGGGAATGTTATCTCCGGAAGGGGGAAGTGTTGCTGATAAATTTGATAAATTATGGGGAATAAGAATATTTTGAAGAAAATACTTGTAGGTATCAGTCTCATCGGTCCCGGTCTGTTTTTGATAGGCTATAACATCGGTACTGGGAGCGTTACCACTATGGCCAAGGTGGGGGCTGAACACGGTATGAGTCTTACCTGGGCCCTTTTGCTTTCCTGTATTTTTACGTATGTAATGATGGTTGCTTATGGGAAAACAACCCTGGTGACCGGCAAAACCGCCCTGAATAACATCAAAAGTAATTTCAGTTACGGGAAACCTCTGGCCATATACATTCTGGTGGCCTTGATCTTTGGAGAGTTATTTGCCCTGACGGGTATTTTCGGGATCATGGCTGATCTGCTGCAGGAAGCCTCCCGGCTTCTGTGGGGGAAAGGCTTCAGTACGGTCAGCATTATTCTGGTTTTGGTGCTCTCCTTATACTTGCTTTTCTGGTTTGGACAGTATAAGACCTTTGAGAAAATACTGGTATTCTTTGTTGTGCTGATGATGATTTCTTTTTTCACGGTTTTCATAATGCTGAAACCGAACCTGACGGTGATTGTCCAGGGACTTGTTCCCCGCATTCCTCATACACCAGGCTCTTTGCAGCTGATCGCGGCCATTGCCGGGACTACCTGCTGTGCGACGGTGTTTATTATGCGCAGTACTGTCGTAGCTGAAAAGGGTTGGGGAATAAACAACCTGAAAACCGAAAAAAAGGATGCAGCTGTTTCGGCATCCACTATGTTCCTTCTGAGCTTTGTTATTATGGCTGTATCGGCCGGTACTTTGCATGTTATGGGGCTGAAACTGAACAATACCGTGGATATGATCAAGCTGTTCCAACCGATAGGAGGGAAAGTGGCGGCATTTATTCTGATCCTGGGCATCGTAGGCGCCGGGATCTCCACGGTTTTCCCGATCATCCTGCTGGCTCCCTGGCTGATAAGTGACTATACCGGCAAAAAAAGGGATGTCCGTTCTCCGATGTACAGGATTCTGGGACTGATCGGCATCCTTTTCGGGTTTGGCAGCCAGTTCATCAATATGACCTCTCCCTTGCTGATGGTCTTTTCCCAGGCACTGCAGGCGCTTATCCTGCCGGCTGTCGCCATACCGGTTTTTATTCTTATCAACCGAAAGTCCGTCATGCAGGAACATGTTGCGGGGGCATGGATGAATATTGGACTGATTGCAGTGATCTTATTCAGCCTGATGACCAGTTATTTTGCAATTGTGGATTTTATATAAGTTTATGAAAAGAACAGGAAGACTGTTTACGCTACTGATCTTTTTCTTTTTCCTGGCCGGGGGATGTGCTCCTAAAGAACACAGTTTTAGGGTACATTTTGATAAGAAAACGAAAGGGGTGATGTGGGCTGTGAAGGATATCAACCCGGATCTGCCTGCCGATTGGTCGGGATATAAATACCTTCTTATCGAAGTGAAAGTATCTCCGGCCTGTTTTTTTCATTTTGGACTCAAAACGGAGAGTGGCCTTTTAGAAAACAAGATCATGCCATATCCTGATACCTGGTTGAGGATGTCCCTGCCGCTGGCCTATTATCGGAAGGTTAGCATGCAAGGCATTGAGATGGCAGAGATGTGGGGAAAACCCCGGATCATGGGCAGGATAAATACTTATAACAACCGCACTGGTACCATGCATCATGTTGATTCAGTATGGGTGTCCCTTTATGGAAAACCTATGGGCAATGAAGTGTTTGAGCTTCGCGGTATGTGGCTGACGAATGAAGATACCGGATCGGTGGCCCTCAACCCCCGTGTGCTGATGGATGAGTACGGACAGTGGCTTCCTGAAAAATGGAAAGGGAAAATTCATTCATTGGAAGAACTTCATCAGGCCTGGAAAGAAAATGACTCCCTGACATTGCAATATAAAGTGGAACGTGACCGGTATGGAGGGTTTCCCCGAACGGGGAAGAAAGCGACCGGATTTTTCCATTTGCAAAAGACAAACGGCAAATGGTGGTTGACAGACCCGCTGGGGAACCTTTTTTTGGGCACCGGCGTTAATGGCGTGCGATATGTGAAGTATGAATATACCTCTACCCATCAAAGGGAATATATTTTCAAGGAACTGCCTCCCCCGGCTTTTCGGCGTCCTTCCATCTACGGTTATGAGGAGCCGGATGTCTCTTTCTCACAATGGAACCTGTACCGGAGATACGGAAAGACATGGAAAGAAAAATGGTCAGCCTTCACTGTCCGGCGTATGCGACAATGGGGATTGAACATGATTACCTGGTCAGACACCTCATTGAATGATAAGGTCCCTTATACAAAATTCCTGAAAGGATGGGGCATTGAGGGAAGCGTCTTTGGGATACCAGATATATGGTCATCAACTCTTCGGAAAAAGATTGACAGCCTGGCTAAAACAGAATGTTTATCCCTGAAAGACGATCCATGGCTGTTAGGATATTTTACTGGTAATGAACCGGCCTGGCCTGGTCGCGAGTCGCTGGCGGTGGATGCTATCCTGCAGGGGCCGGAGACAGCTACCCGGAAAGCTCTGAAAGCATTCTTGGCACAGGGTGATACACCGAAACGCAGGAAAGCATTCATAGTGTCTACATACACAAAATATCTGGAAACGGTCCGGGATGCCATCCGTAAGTATGATCCTAATCACCTGATATTGGGTACACGTTTAGGAGGAAATCCTTCCAAAGAGGCTATCCAACTGGCCAGACTTTTTGATGCTGTGACCCTTAATGTTTACAGGAAAAAGATCTCCCGGGGTATGCTGGACAGTATCTATGAGATCACAAAAAAACCTGTTATCATAGGAGAGTTTCACATGGGCGTGGCAGATCATGGGCTGGCTGCCGGACTGGTTCGGGTCAAAGACCAGCATGCGCGGGCAGAGGCATACCGTATTTATGTAGAAAACGCTTTTGCACATCCGGCGGTGGTGGCGGTGAACTGGTATAAGTGGCGGGATGATCCGGCCACAGGGCATGAGGAGGGCGAGAATTCAAACCTCGGTATCGTGGATATCACAGACAGAGCCTATCCGGAATTGATAAAAGCCATGGTGACCACGCATAAAAGGTTGTTAGATATCCATGCCGGGAAAACAGATCCTGTGCATTAATACGTTAAAAAAAAAATGATCGATGAAAAAAATATTTCAGAACATTCTGTGGATTATCCTGTTCATATTGTTTTTCTTCTCTGTCTCTCTGTCTTCTCCAGCACAGAAGGTCCTGGCAGGTCCGTGGCTGGTTAGGCCGGGAGCGACGGACATGATCATACGGTGGGAGTTTGACCACAAACAACCGGAGGGAGTAGTGGAATATGGCAGAGATACGCTGGGAGGGGAAAAAACAAAACTCATCTTCAGGGAAAGCCGAAAAGGCTCTTTTCTTTATGATGCAAAGCTGACAGGGCTGAAACCAGAAAAAAAATATTTTTATCGTCTTTCCAAGCCGTGGGAAAGACGCTGGTATTCTTTCCGTACCTGTAAAGATCATGAAGATCATTTCTCTTTTGTGGCCATGGGAGACAGCCGGAGTAATCCCCGTATTTTTTCGAAGATCATAAAGGAAACGGAAGATGTTCATCCCGATCTTATTATCAGTATGGGAGACCTGGTGATCAAAGGGAGTAACTATGATGAATGGCACCGTTATTTTTTTGATGTGGCCGGGGAGGAGCTGGCTACCGTACCTTTTGTAAGCACCTTGGGGGATCACGAGACGGAAGGGGATAACGGTGAGTTGTTCAGATACTTTCTTTGTCAACAGGAGCCGACAGAAAAATTGTGGTTCTCTTTTGATTATGGCAATGCCCATTTTATCTCCCTGGATTACCGCCATCCGGAGGATACGGCCATGATCCGGTGGTTCAAAAAGGATATCCGGGAGGCCGGGAAAAAGTGGAATTTCGTTTTTATGCACAGGCCTTCCTACAATTTGGGAGGCCATCGCTCGAGGTGGGGAAGAGATATCTGGCCTGATCTTTTTCAGAAATACAAGGTGGATATTGTATTTGCCGGTCATTCTCATATTTATGAACGTTTTTACCCCGTGAGTAAGGCGGGAGAGAACGATGGCACGGCTGTAACTTATATTACAACAGGAGGTGCCGGGGCTGAACTTTATGAATCGGTCAATGCAGGATCAATACTAGCCTTTTCACGGTCGGTCAATCATTTTATCGATGTGAAAATAGATGGTGATATCCTGGAGATGAGGGCGATAGACATGGATGGTTATCTCCTGGACAGTTGCCGCATCATAAAAAAGAACGGTGAAAAAAAATTCTCAGACAGGATCATATCCCGGGAGATGTTAAACACCATCACGGAACTTCATGCCGCTATCTCGGGGAGTCTGTCCGCCATACCCTTAGCTTCATATCCGGCTCGATATGAGCTGGATATGAAGTCTTACTCGAGGGATGATATCCCTTTTACATTATTTATTTCAAAAGGCTCGGAACCCTACTATAAAATGATGCCGTGTCATGATACCCTCATGAAAGGGACCTACAAAAAAGTGGTGCTGGATCTTTTCAGAAAAAAGGATATTACGATCACCCCTTGGGGAGAGATGACTCCGGAACTGCGGTTTATGATGATCTACGACTACCGGGGCAGGCAGGATACCATTACCGGAGGAGCTATTCATTACTGGCCACCTCAGCAATAATGATTTTTAGTGAGTGGATAAAAAAAGAAAAATTTTACCTGTCTTTTCTTTCAGACTCAGGCTTTCAGGAAGATTTTTTTCTTATACATAAAGAAAAGAAATAACCATTTCAAAGCCAAGACAGTTGCAGCTATAAAGGCAGGTTGTAAAATACCCAAATATTTAGAGAATCCCCTCAAAAGTGCATTTGCAGTATATTCAAAACTGATTAAACGTTGACCTACCCAGATAGTTATGGCATTCATGCCGATTACAACGAAAAAGAAAGTCCATTTTTTGTATCCTTTTATATCGATAATCCAATAAAAAAATACCAGCAATAAGATACTCAAACCTCCAGAATAGAGAACAAAGGAACTGGTCCAAACATTCCGGCTGATAAAAAAGAATTTTCCCCATAACCAACCAAGAAATAAAATAATAATACCAGCCGTGAGAAGTACTTTTACCTTTTCTTTGTCTGGGCGTGATGTCCGCAGCCAGTGTCCTGTTAGCACCCCCAACAATGTTGTCGCAAGAGCAGTAAATGTTGACATAACTCCTTGCCGGTCGTAAATACCGAGTCCGAGACGGCCTGGTATCAATTTCTGATCGAGCCAAGTCATCAGGCTACCCTCGGGTGTGAGCACTCCTGCTCCATAGCCGGGGACCGGAATGAACATGGCAGCAGCCCAATATCCTACCAAAATTACCATGATTGTGACCAGTTGAAAACGCCAGGATGTATGAATCACCAGGATGGAAGCAGTCATATAACAAATACCGATGCGACCAAGAACTGTTGACCAACGCATATTGTGAAAATCAAATTTCAGAATCCCATAATTGACCCATCCCAACAAAATCAGTACGATTGTGCGTTTCAGGATATGCAGGTATAATTCTTTTCGTGATACTCCTTTTTTTATTCTCCCCAGTATGGTATAGGGTATCAACACCCCTACCAGAAAAAGAAAGAGAGGAAAGATCAGATCGTAAAAATAAAAACCTTCCCAACCGGCATGCTCCATATTCTCAGCCAGCACCTTTGTAAAAGAATTAGGCCAGACATGATAAAACTCGATGAAAAAAGCATCCGCACCAATTATCCAGAGCATAGTAAATCCACGTAAAGCATCAAAGGATAGGATTCGCCTGCTTACGGGTTTATTATAATCATTTGCAACTTCCTTATTCTCAGGGAAAGTGATTTTCATAATTCTGGTACATATTAGTTATTATTTTATATCCCGTGTTTACTAGAATTACTTATCATAAGTTATACGAATAATTGGTGAAATTATGCCTTATGAAATGAGTATTTAAAAATATAGAAATAATAAACTCACTCACATTTTTTGTTATAAATTTTATTAATTTTATACAAAAAATAAAAAGCATATTTATGCATGGTTATCTAAGGAAAATAGTAAATTGTGGAACCTGATAAATATAAAGAAATTGAACTTGTCAAAAGCCTTCGAAAAGGTGATATTGACGCATTTAACCAATTGTATGAAAAATACAATTTAAAATTATTTTTTTTTATCAGAGGTTATATTGGTGTAAAAGAAGATGCTGAAGAGTTGATCCAAGAGGTATTTATGACAATCTGGGAGACCCGTAGCCGATTAAAGGAGAATTTATCTTTCAATGCTTATATTTTTACTATTACATATAATGCAATTTTAAAATATTACAGGAATAAGGATAGGCGTCAGAAACACACCGAACGCTATCTTTTAGGTATTGATATGACAAGTAATACTACGATGGGAAATGTCGAAAGCAAAGATCTTCATGAACAAATTGAAAAAATAATTAAAAAACTGCCGGGAAAAAGGCAATCAATTTTTAGATTAAGCCGGGAAAAAGGATTAAATAATAAGGAAATTGCCAAGGAATTGGGCCTTTCAATACGGACAGTGGAAACACAGATTTATCAGGCATTGAGGTTTATTAAAAAACAGATTAAAAAAAGAAATCTGTTAATATTACTATTCTTCATTTCACTTTAATGTTAATTTTTTCGTGATGCCGGGTATGGAGATGAAAATTAGATTATTTTTTTATAAGTAGTTTTAGGGATGTAAGGATATATATATTAGGTTTAGGTTAATAAGGGTAACGTTAAGAGAAGTGTGAATTACAAACTTCACACTTCTCTTATGTTATCAGAAAAAAACAAGTATGGAACAGGGAGATAAAAAGAAAAAAGAAGAGATAAAATCGTTCCTGAAAAAAGTTTTCAGAAATACAGGAGGTCAAAATAAGGATCAGGAACTGTTGAAGACTTATTTACTGGATCCCAGAGCAGAGAAAATGATAAAGTATATTTTGTGGGAGCAGTGGGATCATATTGAATTAAAACCAATCCCAAAGAAAGAGGTGAATTCAGAAAGAATATTGGAAAAAATTCATCACAATCTTCACATCAAAGAGTGGCATGATATTAAAAATTCATCTTTTTACAGAAAAGCCTATAAGACATTTGCTAAGATTGCAGCTATATTCATACTTCCTGTAATTATTTTTTCAGGGTGGGTTATAATAAATAAAGGAACTGCTATTGAAAAAAAGATTCCTTATGCGGAAATTCATTCACCTTTGGGTGCCAGAACTTTTTTTTCACTGCCGGATGGTTCCTCCGGCTGGCTGAATGTTGGCAGTACACTTAGGTTTCCTGTTCGTTTTACCGGAAGAAAAAGAGTGATTTCTCTAAATGGGGAAGGTTTTTTTAATGTGAAAAAAGATCCGAAAAAACCATTTGTTGTGAATACCGGCCGGTTTAATGTGATGGCTCTGGGAACAAAATTCAATATTCAGAATTATGATAATGACCATACCCAGGTTATCACACTCGAATCAGGTCAAGTTGTTATAAACAAAATTTCAAATAATCATAAACCATTAAGAGTAATCGACCTGAAACCTGGAGAACAGGTTATTATACAGAAAAATACTGGTAATATTCAAAAGAAATATGTTAATCCGGAGGATTATTCGTCCTGGAAAAATGGCATGTTAGTATTCAGGAGTGATCCGATGGATGAGGTGGTAAAAAAAATGTCAAGATGGTATAATGCGGATATTACAATCAAGGATAATGAATTAAGGACCTATTGTTACAGAGGGACATTCAAGGATGAAACCCTGGATGAAGTTTTGAAATTGTTTAAAATGACCTCTCCAATAGATTTTAAGGAAAAGAAAAGGGAGAAACTCCCAGATGGTACATATACCAAAAGAGAAATTGTTTTATTCTTAAAACCCGGATATAAACAATTAAAAAATTGATTTTTAATAATCCTTTTGTTTAACGTAAAATTCATTTGCCTATGAAAAAAACAAGATTTTAAAAAAGCAGGAAAGCGCGGTATCGCTTTCCTGCTGAATCAGCAGGTTTTAACTTCAATTTATTATTCATAGAATCGTTAACCCACTAAATCATGTAAAATTATGAAAAATTTACGAAACTTTCTTTGGGCAGCATTAAAACTTTGCTACTCACAAAAATTTCTAATCATGAAAACCACAATTTTACTGCTGTTTTTCAGCATAATCCAGGTTATGGGAGAGGGGATCTATTCACAAAATTCTCCCGTATCCCTTAATCTTGATGATGTTAAGATTGAAGACGTACTGAGTGCAATTGAGAATCAGAGTAATTATTATTTTCTGTATAATGAGAAACTCGTGGACGTTAAACAAAAGGTTGATGTACATGTAAAAGAGGAACCAATAAAGAATGTACTTTCAGATTTGTTTAACGGAACAAATGTGAAATTTGTTGTTGTAAACAATCAGATTCTCTTATCCCCTGAAAAACTACTTGGTAGTTTTCAAACAGGAGAAATTGTTCAGCCGCAGAAAAAAATTACGGTTACCGGTAAAGTTACGGATAGGAAAGGAAATCCATTACCGGGTGTATCCGTTGTAATAAAGGGAACAAGCAGGGGAACTGCAACAAATGTTAATGGTGAATATAGTATTGTGTTGGATAACCCAAATGCAACTTTGGTGTTTTCTTTTGTGGGATATCACTCCCAGGAAGTTTCTCCTTCCGGAAAAACGACACTGGATATTAAATTATCGGAAGATGTTTTAGGGTTGGATGAAGTAGTCGTGGTTGGTTATGGTACCCAGAAAAAAGTCAATTTGACAGGTGCCGTAAGTTCTGTTTCCGGAAAAGAACTTGCTGACAGACCTGTAACCAATGTTTCCGCAGGCTTACAAGGTGTTGTTCCTAATCTGAATATTACTACCCCTGTTAGTGGAGGAAGGCCTGGGGCCAGTAAACATTGGAATATCAGAGGGTTTGCAAATATTAATGGGGATAATTACAGATCGCCGTTAATATTGGTAGATGGAGTTGAAATGAACCCTGATGATTTGGATCCAGATGATATTGAAAGTATTTCAGTGTTGAAAGATGCCGCCTCAGCAGCTATTTACGGATCCCGTGCTCCTTATGGTGTCGTATTGATAACCACTAAAAAAGGACACAGAAATGAAAAAATGAGTTTTTCCTATAATAATAACTTTGGTTTCAGTAGTCCTATGATATTACCAAAATCACCAAGCTCTTTGAAATGGGTTGCTGCAATAAATGAGGCTGCAGTGAATGCCGGATCCCCTCCAAAATACGGAGGAGAACAGTTACAAAGAATTGAAGATTATGCAGCAGGGAAAATAAAAGATGAAGTATATGCCGTGGGAAATGATTGGGTAGGAAATTCCAATAGGGACTGGCCTTCACTGGCATATAGCAAAGGAAATTTCAGCCAGAAGCATTCCTTAAGTTTTTCAGGAGGCAGTAAATTATCTTCCTATTATGTATCTGCGGGATATTTTCATCAGGATGGTGATCTAACATGGGGAAATGATTACTATAACAGATATAATATATTAGCTAATTTCAATACCACCATAACAAAATGGCTCCGTTTCAATTTTAGCACGAAGTTTACGCAATCTTACTATAATGGTCCGCTTAATGAAGCCTGGAGACCTGAGGATCATTATCAAATAGAAATTATATCACATTATCCTATTGACGGATTATATCTTCCACAAGATCAATTTCCCGGAGAATTTGCTGACAGGACACCTCAACGATTGACATATGGAGGAAGATCAACGAGAAAATGGAATGAAATACTCTACACGTTAGGGGCTGAAATTGAGCCTATTAAAGGATGGAAAACAAATATTAATTATAATGCAAAATATCATTTTTCCAGGTACACTCATCATTATAAAACTGTCTATTCAAGACAACCGGACAGTACATTTAATGTTTTGTTGAATCCTATTACATCTTTTGATGAGGGAACGGGAAGCGATATCTATTCCTATCTGTATGCTACTTCTTCCTATGATAAAAATATCGGAAAGCATTATTTTAAGGTTATGCTTGGATATGAACAGGAATTAATGAAAATATACGGGTTAGGAGGTTATAAACAGAATCTTGTCACGGATGAAGTCCCTTCCATAAGTACAGCCACGGGAGAGATGTTTATTGATGATAATCTTAGCCATTGGTCTACCATGGCTTTTTTCGGACGTATTAACTACAACTATGAGAGTAAATATCTGCTGGAGATAAATGCCCGGTACAATGGTTCATCCCGGTTTACAGGAGCCAATCAATGGGGTTTCTTCCCTTCGGCGTCGGTAGGATATAACATCTCAAAAGAAGCTTTCTGGGATCCTGTTAAAAGGTATATTTCCAACCTGAAGTTAAGAGCTTCCTGGGGATCTTTGGGTAACCAGGATGTACAAAACTATCTTTACATTCCTATTATTCCCATCAGAACCAAACTGGATTTCATTATTGGTGATGAACGACCGGTTTATACACTGGCTCCGAATCTTGTAAGTAAGAATCTTACGTGGGAAACCATTAATACATTAGATTTTGGGGCGGATATAGGTTTCCTGAGGAACCGGTTGGGTATGGTATTCGACTGGTATAATAGAAAAACCCTCGGCATGTTTGGATACGGAACTGCTTTACCTTCAACTTTTGGAACTCACCCGCCGACAGAAAATAACAGTGATCTTTCCACAAAAGGTTGGGAATTGGAATTAAAATGGTCAGATGTGACTAATAAAAATTTCAGATATAGCATGAGTTTTATTTTGGCTAATTCTCAAGCAAAGATCACAAAATATGTTAATAATCCTGAAAATGTCCTAAGTGATTATTATCCCGGACAAGTTATCGGGGATGTCTGGGGCCTGACTACCAATAAGATATATCAATCAGATGACGAGGCTGCTGCAGGACCCGACCAGTCGCAGATATATGGCGGCAAATGGGGCGCAGGTGACATCGGCTATAAAGATCTTGACGGTGATGGAAAAATTACTTACGGAGACTGGACCTTGGATAATCCCGGGGATTATTCCATTATCGCAAATACAGCGCCACATTTTAATTATGGATTTACGGGAGATCTTAGTTGGAAAGGCATAGATTTTCACATTTTTTTACAAGGCGTGGCAAAGCATGATGTTATTTTTGGGCATGGATCTCAATTATTTTGGGGTATAATAGGTTCCAGTTGGACGGCTGTATACGAACCACAACTCGATTACTGGAGACCTGCCGATGAAACAAATATGTTAGGTCCTAATACCGATGCTTATTTCCCAAAACCTTATTTGAGTGATGAAACACAAAAAAATTTGCAAACCCAAACACGCTATATTCAGCATGCAGCTTATATGCGATTGAAAAATATTCAGATAGGATATACCTTACCTGAAAAATTGACCAAAAAGGTACAAACTCAAAGAATCAGGATATATTTTTCAGCAGAGAATATATTAACATTTACCAAACTGATAAAGACGTTTGATCCGGAGTTGGTTAATAGTTTTACCGGTGGCAGTTGGTTTGAAGGTATGTTATATCCTATCTCAGAGACTTATTCATTTGGTCTTAATTTAACCTTTTAAAATCTAATGTTATGAAAATTCAAAAAATAATATATGTATTTGTACCACTACTCCTGTTATCAGGTGCATGTACAAAAAGTGATTTCCTCCAAAAATATCCTCTCGATCAGATCTCTTCCACACAATATTGGAAACATACCAGTGATTTAAGATTATATATGAATCATTTTTATTCCAAGAACTGGGAATATGCAGGATTTACCAATGATGATCACACAGATCACTCCTGGACAGGTGGAATATACTGGTGGGATGTTGAAAGTGATAATATGGTAGGCAGTGACGGGAAAGAGCCTTTTAGTGAACGAATAGCCGGAACCCGGTCTGTACCTGCCAGTGCCGGAGATGTTAACTGGTTAAGAGAAGAAGGACATATTACATGGTATTTTAAAATTGTCCGGGACTTGAATATCTTCTTCGAAAATTACAAGAAATGCGAGGACAATTTTGATGATTATAAGCAATATGTTGGGGAAGCCCATTTTTTCAGGGCCTGGGAGTATTATCGTCTGGTCAAAGGGTTCGGAGATGTTCCCTGGTATGATAAAGTTTTAGATGCCGATTCCCCTGAACTGTATAAGCCCAGAGACCCAAGGAATTTCGTTATTGACAAAGTTCTGGCTGACCTGGATACCGCGGCCATGTACATGGTATCAGGACCTAATGAAGGAGGTACCCGCATAAATAAAGAGTGTGCTTTGCTAATGAAATCACGGGTTGCTTTGTACGAAGGGACATGGGAAAAATATCATCAGGGAGATCCTTTCGGTGTGGAGAACCCTGATCCTGATAAGTATCTGCAACTTGCGGCTGAAGCGGCTGAAGCAGCTATGCAATCCGGTAAATACGGTCTATATTCCACAGGAGATCCGGAACATGATTATTTTAATCTGTTCGTACAAACGGATTATTCCGATAATCCGGAAATTTTGTTCTGGAAAAAATATGATCTTAATCTTGGGTTAAACCATTTTCATAACACGGAAACCCACAGGTATTTTTTTGGAGCTGGTATAACCAAAAGCCTTGCGGATGATTATTTATGTAAAGACGGCCTTCCCATCTCTGTAAGTCCCTTGTTTCAGGGATATGACTCATTGATGGTTGAAAGAGAAAATCGGGATCCCCGCTTTACACAAACCATTTACACAAGAGGAGATCCCTGGCTGATCAAAGACGGAGATACTACCCAGATATTTTATAAATCCGGATTAAATCTGCCCAGTAAAATACATTGTAAAACCGGTTATCAAATAAGAAAAGGGTCTGATTCACATTTTATGCAATATAGACATCCCAATACCACGGCTACACCTTTTTTCCGTTATGCCGAAGTTTTGCTGAATTATGCTGAAGCCAAAGCCGAGCTGGGCACACTAACACAGGGAGATGTAGATATTAGCATCAATCTTCTGAGAAGGCGTGTAGGTATGCCTGACCTTGATATTTCCAATATCACAATAGATCCTGCATGGCATTTTCCAACACTTAGTCCGGTAATTAATGAAATAAGAAGGGAACGCCGGATTGAACTGGCTGTCGAGGGTTATCGTTGGGATGATATCGCCCGCTGGGCCGCTGCAGATGAACTGATCGTGGGAAAACATCCCAAAGGTGTGTTCTTCGTTCAGCACTACTGGGAAGTTAGCGATCCGAATTTAGACCCATTCTACAATAATCGATTCCCTCTGGTTCCTGGAGAAAATGTTGATCTTGATAACAATGGATTTGTTGAGGTTTTCAAAGATAAATTTCCAAATGGATGGGGATTTGACATAAACAGGGATTATTTGAACCCAATACCAATCAATGAGCTTACATTGAATCCTGCCTTAAAACAAAACCCGGGCTGGTGAATTTGATATAACAAAAAGTAATTTGCTTTGTTTTTATTTGGGAAAGAGGTTAATTCATAATCCTCTTTCCCAAATTTTCTCTTATTTGACCTGTTTTAAATTATCGATCATAAATTTGTGGATACAAGAAAAATGAGAAATAATTGCAGATATATTCAGGTGTAAAATATGAAAAATTCAGTATTTAACAAACGGATAATTAACTTATAAAGAAAATTATGAAAACAAAAACGGGAAAAACATTATTATTATGTGTTTTAGTTGCTGCGGTATCTTCATTATCCGTTACTGGAAAATCCTTCAGAATAAAAGGAAGAACTGTGGATACCCTCAGGAGACCTATATCCGGTGTATTAATTAGTGTTGTCAATAATCCCCGGAAATATGTCCTGTCAAATAAAAAAGGAACATTTTCTATCCGGGTAAAAACTACTGACACCTTGTTAATATTACCTCCCTGGGGGGAAAATGAAATTTTTCTTACAAAAGTATCGTCACAAAAAAAAGAGATTGTTTTCATACTGAAGCCTTCGGGGAAAAGTATGGTTTTTAACGATAAAATCATTCATGCCGTAAATGGATTACAACGAGAAAGGATGCAGGATTTTGTTAAGCAGCTAAAAAATCCCCCCGCTAAATATTATGTTTTCATATATGAATTGATACGGGAAAAATACCCGCAAATACAAATAGACAGAAGTACAGGTGAGCTTTTTGTCAGAGGTATGAATAATTTGAATGGTAATTTCCCCATATTGATCATTGTTGACGGGGTAAAAGATGTAAAGCTTACAACTGTCGATCCTAACGATGTTAAGTCAATGCATCTGGTCAGTGACGGGAAAACTTCGATGTATGGAGACAGGGCGGCAGGAGGTGTGCTTGAAATCTTTACAAAGACTGGAAAGTAATATGTCATTCTGACTATGTTATTATTGGATCTGATGAAAAAAGTAAAAAGATTATTTTCCCCCGAAATAGTCACAGGATTCGTTTTACTATTTTTAGCATCTTGTAATTATAAAAGGGTACAAACAGATAACAAAGAGTCAATTGCGGAGAGCACAAAGTTTACGGAAACATGTGTTACGGGGGAAGATTCTGTTTATTCTATTGGTAATATATTCGGAGGAGGCATAATATTTTTTGTCGATTCTACAGGACAACACGGATTAATAGTAAGTCTCATAGATGTCAGTAAAGGTATACCATGGGGACCTTATGGGAAAGGTGTTATGGATTGTAATAGCCGTGATCAAGGGTTAGAGAACACACAAAATATCCTGAATGCATATGGAAATGCGGAATGTGCAGTATTGACATGTAAAAATTACCGGGGAGGGGGATATTATGATTGGTATCTGCCGGCACTGAATGAATTAAAAAAACTTGATGAAGTTAAAAGTACAATAAATAAAATCCTTAAAATTCTTGGCAATAAAGAAGAAACTGAATATATTGCTTTAGGTGATTATTGGTCTTCTACTGAATATGATGATTACGTAGCATGGGCTTACCGATTCAGAAATGGAATTGGATATGCCGATCCAGATGGGAAATATGCCGAGTATAAAGTCCGGGCTGTTCGCAAATTTTGACCAGTGCGGATAATATAACAATCAACTGAGTTTTTGAAGTAGATCAGCAAAAAAAGTGAAATCTTAAAAAAATTAAATGAATATTTTGAAAATAAGATTTTTTCCTTGTTTTATTATCTTTTTTCTGATTTCCTGGCAGGCACATACACAAGTTGTTTTGGAAAATCTTGATTTTAAGATTGTGTTTGATAGCAAGGGCAATGCAGTCAGTCTGATTTACAAAGCCAGTGGAGAGGAATGCCTCAAACAAGGGATATCCCTGCCAGCTTTCAGTGTATTGCAATATCGTCCGTATGACAACGAAAATATGCTTACATGGGTCACACGTCCTACACGATTCCCCGCCAATAGTTTGACCAAAAAAGGAGATACTCTATTTGTGGGTTTTGATCATCTGGATTATATGGCAGTAATTAGTATAAAAAGTAAAAATCATTACATAGGCTTTACCCTTGAATATTTTCTCCGGAAAAAGAAACATCTGGGGGTGGATTTGGAAACCCATATTGATGAGATAACTTTTTTGCAACTTCCAGTAAAGGACCGCCGATATTTCGGTTACTGGCTGGATGTATCATGGGATAACAAAATATCTGTTAGTTTGTTGGCTACAGATGTATCTACATACGTAGATGACGATCCAGAAAATGGTTTTCATATCATGCGGGCCGGGAGTATGAGAGATGTACGGCTCAACCATACTGGAGCAGCGTTGCTTGTTACCTCAACAGATAAACTGTTGGATTGTATTGATCAGGTGGAAAAAGATTTTGGTCTTCCCCGTGGAGTAGAAAGCCGCAGGGATAATAAATGCATGTATTCCTATTATGAATGCCGGAATGTAACACCGGAAAATATTGATGAACATATCCGTTTTGCACGTATTGGAGGATTCAGGATGATGGTAATCTACTATACTGATTTTGCATCTACCATGGGCCATTTTCTTTGGCGGAAAGAGTATCCGGGGGGTATGAAAGATTTAAAATATATCACAAATAAAATTCGTAAAGCAGGAATGATACCTGGTTTTCACATCCATTACAATAAGGCACAGATCAATGATCCGTATGTAACTCCTGTTCCGGATCCCCGGCTGAATCTACGGAAAATATTTACTCTCGCTGAACCTTTGAAGGATACTTCTACTATAATAACGGTCGAAGAAAATCCTTTGGATATTACACTTTATGAAGGACGCAGATTGTTAAAAGCAGGAAATGAGATCATCGAATATTCAGCTTATACTACCAAAAGTCCTTACCAATTTACCGGGTGTAAACGGGGTTATCTGAATACACAATCTTCTGATTATCCGAAGGGATATAAAGTTGGATTACTCGATGTCGATAACTGGCCTATTTTTATCAGATTCGATCAGAGAACATCTATCCAGAAGGAAGTTGCAAAAAAAATTGAAGTTTTTGTAAAAGAAGCTGGTTTCCGGTTTATTTATTTTGATGGTGCCGAAGATGTTAACCGACCTTACTGGTATAATGTTTCCCTTTCTATGGATAAAGTATATGCAATATTGGAACCAAAACCCTTGTTTTGCGAAGGAGCTTGTAAAACACATTTTAACTGGCATATCCTGAGCCGGGGTAATGCCTTTGATACTTTTATTCCTGAAGAAATCAAAGAGGCAGTAAATAAAAGATATATTCCGGCAGCGATTTACAATGCAGAGAATTTCACGGGAGTCAATTTTGGTTGGATAAAATATACCCCTCCGGGAACTGGTACAACAGGGATACAGCCGGATATGATATCTTACATCGCTTCTCATGCCGCCGGTTGGGATTGTCCATTATCATTGTTAGGAGATATTGATAATTTTAAAACTCATCCACGCACTAAAGATAATTTATCAGTTTTCAGGAATTGGGAAAATGCAAAACTGTCAGGGTATTTTTCAAAAGAACAAAAAAAGGAGATGAAAAAACCCGGAAAAGAATTTATTCTTCTTACCGACAAAAAGGGAAAATATGAACTTCATGAATGTCACAGGATAAAAGATATTCCGCTAAAAAATATCCGGGCTTATCTATTCGAAAAAGATGGTCGGAAATGGGTACGATACTGGCATACTTCGGGAGAAGTACAATTGAAACTTTTGGTTGATCCCTCTCATGTTATCTTCTATGGCAACAAGATGGAAAAAAAGGAGGTACCCCGGTCTAAAGAGTACGTGATCCTGCCGGCCGGTGATATCCGTTATCTATCTTTTGACCTGCCGGAAAGGAATGTTAAAGAAATCTTTCAGGAAGCCCGTATTCTAAACTCAATCCGTTAATCAGTGTAAAAAAACCAAACCGTTTATCATAATAATAGATTCTTTTATAAAAACGTTAATAGAAAAATACCTGACCTACCAGTGGATACGTAAATACATTAAAAAATGATTAATTATGATATTTTGCCCGTTTCTAAGCTAAAAGAATTTCCGGAAGGAACGTGGCTTAATGATTATCTGTTGCGAAAAGAAATTGAAGGAGTTGAATTTTATTTTTTATCTCTGAAAGGGAAGGGAAGCTTGAAAGAAAAGGGAGAAAGGAATTTTTGTGACGTAATGCTTTTTCTGAAAGCAAGTAATGTCATCTTAAGAATTAATAAAAAGGATTATTCTATAAGCTCGGAATATGTTGTAAGAGTACCCTATGGTAAGGGATATATGCTGATTGCCGGAGGAAATAGCGAGATATGGTTTCTGAGAATCAGGAAGTATCTTTCTGAGAAAGATATAAATGTTATAAAAGAAAATCCGGAAAATTATACTTCCCTGTATCTGAAATCATTTGCAGAATGTTCTGTATATTCTGAAGATATCAAAAGCAATAAGTCCGTAAACCGGATGATACTCCCGGAAGGTTTGGTTCCGCGTTTTTGTATGGGTTCTGTTGAAACAATAGGCCCTGATGAAGTCGGAGAACACAGTCATCCTATGCTCGAGCAGGTATTTCTGGGGATGAAAAATTGCAGATGCACCGTTTGGGCAAATAGTAATAAAGCATTGCTTGCGGAAAATATGCTTTTACACATCCCTTTGGGATCAAAACATAAGGTATTGGTTAAAGAAGGAGATGTGCTTTCATATCTCTGGATGGATTTCTTTTTGTCATTGGAAGGCGAAAAATACATTAATGATCAGCATCATATGGAAGATTAATGATGAATTGTTGTTATAAATTGTTGTTTATAGGGAAAAATGAAGATTTGTTAAGAAAAATCAGATTGAGAGGGATATAATAGAAAACGACCTCGAAAGGATATGATAAATTAAAACTTGAGGGATTTTTTGATCTTATAAAATTTATTGTTATGAAAAAGTTAAATGTCACAAGAAGAAATTTTTTTCAGAAAAGTATGCTTATGTCGATGGGTGTCGGGATGGGATTCCGATACCTTGCTGCAGAACCTTTGACCGGAAAAAATACAAACAGAGATGCTCAAAAATCTTTGGTCATCGACAGTATGATGCACCTGGAAGTATACCAGAATGATAATTTTGGATTGTATTGGCCGGGTATGGAAGAAGATATATTGCAATATTATGACAGGGCAGGTATTGATAAAGGAGTAATTCTTACCACCTGGACCCCCTCGAAAGAGTCTAATGACCGTACCTTGAGGGTTTACGAAAAATATCCGGATCGTTTCATACCTTTTGGTCATGTGAGACCCGTCGATAAGGATTGGGAAGAAGAATTGAAACGAATTTCCAAACCCCCATGGAAAGGACTTAAATTACACGAAGGTGAATTGCGTGTAGGGGGAGACCTCCGAAAGAACACCATTATGATACTGAGCAAAGTGGAAGAATATGATATACCAGTGGTGAAGATCCATTTACAGAAATGGCCAATTGTACAAGAGATTGTAGAAAAGTTCAAGAATATCACTTTTATTTTCCCACACATGGGTGCATATAATGATCCTTCCAGTACACATGTAAAAGATTTCTGTGAGCTGGCACGGGATAAAGATAACGTATTTCTCGATACCAGTGGTTTTTCTAATTACTGGGAGTTTCCACACTGGTTTAATCTTGCTGGTGTGGAAAACATCTGTTTTGCCAGTGATGGTTTTTACC
>WFSC01000111.1 GCA_015486185.1 Bacteroidales bacterium
CAAAAATACAAACCAAAGTCACTATAATATTTTTTGATTTATTGAGTATTGTAATTTGAGCCCTATTTCCTTAAACTCTATTCCCTTAGACTCTAATCCTCTAAACTCTAATCCCCTACACTCTAACCCCTTAAACCAATTCGCTTTATCGCTTTATTGCTTCATCACTTCATCAGGTACTGGTTCCTGGGTGCCGGGAAGAAAAGCTCAAAGGCTAAAGGTTAAAGCTGAAAGGAAAAAGAGTTTGAAGGTTTGAGGTTTGATGCGGCCTTCGGCTGCGTTTGAGGTTTGTTGTTTGTGGATAAGTTGGTAGATGGGTGTTATTGGTAAACTTAACCGGTTTATCTCTTTATCGCTTCATCTCTTCATCGCTTCATCAGGTGCCGGTTGCCTGCCTGCCGGCAGGTTATTTGGTACTTGTAATCTGGGATTTACTGTGGGTTAGGGGAAAGAAAAAACCCCTGCCGTGGCAGAGGTTTTAAACAAAGATAAATTAATAAGGAATTATTTTTCAAGTTTACCCAAAAATTCGGCAACTCCTTCCTGTGTGGGCTTGAGTGCTTCTTCTCCCGGATGCCAGTCAGCAGGACATACTTCCCCGTGTTTTTCATAATACTGGAGTGCGTCTATCATACGCAGTACTTCATCCACACTCCTTCCCAACGGCATATCGTTTACTACCTGGTGACGGATAATTCCGTCCAGGTCGATCAGGAAGAGGCCTCTGTATGCCTGTGGAACGCCTTCAAAATTTACCTCTCCGTCTTCATCGTAATCATATTCTCCGGCCAGCACATCATAATTCTCCGAAATGACCAGGGCCTGATCTGATATCAGGGGATATTTAACCCCTTTAATACCTCCATCGTGAAGCTCGGTCTGCAGCCATTTCCAGTGAGAAAACTGAGAATCAACCGAACAGCCGACCACGGCTGTGTTTCTTTTGTCAAACTCATCCATTCTTTTCTGAAAAGCCAGGATCTCAGTTGGACATACGAAAGTAAAGTCCGCAGGGTAGAAAAATAAAATAACATATTTTTTACCCAGATATTGATCTAATGAAAAGCTATCTACGATATCACCGCCATTAATAACTGCCGGAGCAGCAAAATTGGGTGCTTTTTTACCTACTAATACACTCATAATTTTATTGTTTTATTTGTTAATTTTGTGAGTAAAGATAATAAGAAATTTCAAAGAAAATAATCCGTGCTGTTATTTAGAGATAATTTATAATATTAGTGTTGGAACAGATATAAGACAATGATAAAGTGAGGGTTGTGATAGGTTGTGACATTGCGGTCCCCGGATATTATCTGAATTCGAAGATTCCCGGTTTATGCGGGATAAAGTTGTAGGGAGAGAATTGTTTTTCTCCGGATAATACAATGGTTTGGTATGTAGTTCCCGGAGGTAGTACCGGATAAAATGCTATTCTTATCTGCAGGGTGTTGAAAACCAGGTTTTCATTCCGGATACGGACTCCCAAACCGAAACCGGAGTAAAGTCGGTTATCCGTAAAATGAATGTTCCCGAAGTCAATTATACCCAAATCAGCGAAAACAAAGAATGCAAACCTGAAACCATATAGATAAAACGGAGTGAAGCCAACCGTTTCTGTTTTAATGGCCAATCTCCGTATCCCGGTAAGGCTGTCACTTCTTAATCCGCGGATACCGTACTGGTCGTTAATAGTAAGACGTTCCTCGCTGTAGCGGTTGATGCCGGAAGTGAAATTTATATCTACAAACTGCCTGAAATAATAGGGACCAACAGGGATCAATGAACTGAAATAATTAGTACGCACATTGATAATTCCGGCATTAACAACATCTTTAGGTAAATAACCACCTATTTTGATACCACTGTTGATATATCCGAACCTTTTGAAATATTTTCCTCCCGAAAGCTCTATTCCTCCGTAAAAGCGGTTTTTGTATTCATTTATTTCGTAACCTCCGGTGACCGATGCCATCATACCTTCCGGAATATCTTCGGTGGTACCGTAGCCATAGATCAATCCCGACTTGAAATACTGGTCGCGGGAATAAGTCAGTCCCCCCAGAATCAATTGATACCGTTGATACTGATAATACTCTCCTTCTCCCAGCAGAGGTCGTTGCATAACATTGTTGCGGATGTATCTGCCGGACAGGACCAGACGTCGCCGTAAATTTTTATTCAGTAAAAAAGAGCGGGAATACCACAGATCATTGTAGAAATATTTCAAAGGTACTTTAATGGTATCGTGGTTTAATACGTCATGCGTATAGGTGATACTGGAAGTATATCCTCCTGCATTTTTAATATAAATGTTGAAGAAAGGCCTTTGCAATGATATCAAACCCAGTTGGGTTTCAAAAGCATTGTATAATTTAAC
>WFSC01000112.1 GCA_015486185.1 Bacteroidales bacterium
TATGACCTGGCTATCAGCAAAGCCGTCAAAAATCTCAAGAAAAAACCAACCAGCAGGGAGGATATACTGATCCTTGAAAAATCTTATAAACTGGCGAACGAACAGGATCTGGAACAAATTAAATTCCTTCGTATGGAAGGAAAGCCTGAAAACTGGGATCTTATTTTGAGTCATTATATGGCTCTGAAAAACCGGCAGGCTGTGGTTCGCCCCGTTTTACCACTGAAGCTGGATCATCGTACCATAAATTTTGAAATGGTCGATTATGATGCAAAGATCATTGAGGCTAAACAAAAAGCAGCCGAATACTTCTTTGCACATGCACAAAAACTGATGAAGAACGGAGACAAAAACTCCTACCGGAATGCCTACGAAGAATTTCTTAAGGTTAAAAATTATTGGGGGGATTTTGAGAACATTGATCAGCTTATTTCGCTTTCCCGCTATTATGGTACAAGCAGGGCTCTGGTCATTATCCAGAATAATACGGCCCTGAAACTTTCTCCGCAGTTCACCGATGATCTTCTGGCCATTGATCCGTCTAAACTCAATACCAAGTGGGTTGAATATTACACGAGAAACCTGGATGACAGTATTACCTATGATTATCAGGTGGCTATTAATCTGAATCACATTTTGGTTTCTCCTGATATGCAAACAGAGAAGGATACCATGATCAGGAAGCAGGTTGAGGATGGCTGGCAATATGCACTTGATAAAAATGGCAATGTCAGAAAAGATTCTCTGGGAAACGATATAAAAATCAAGAAATACAAAACACTTAGCTGCACGCTTATCAAGACCATCCAGCATAAGGATGTTCAGATTGACGGAAATATTGAAATTTACTCCCTGCAGCCCCTGAAGTTATTAAAAAAGGATCCTATCGGAGCAAACAGTCATTTTGAATATTTCTCGGCCCGGGCCATTGGTGACGTTGAAGCGCTTCCTCCCGGGGATAAGGCTCTGTTATCCAGAAAGAAAGTCCCTTTCCCCACTGATGGCGATATGATCATGCGCTGTGCCGAAAGCCTCAAACAGGCTATTCGCCAGATCTTGCTACGGGATAAACGATACATCTATTAACCAACTGATCATTACCGGACTGCCCAGATGATAAAAAACCAGGTGGAAGAAGAGCCTGAAAAAGCCATACTTATAGCTGTTCGTTATCCCGGCCAACCTGCCAGGGAGGTGGAGGATTACCTTGATGAACTGGCTTTTCTCGCAGAAACTGCCGGATGTCTGCCTGTAAAAAGGTTTATGCAAAAGGTTGAGAAGGTTAATCCCAGAACATTTATCGGAAAAGGAAAATTAGAAGAGATCAGGGATTTTATAAACCGGGAAGGCATTGACCTGGCTATCTTTGATGAGGAGCTGAGTCCTGCCCAGATCCGTAATCTGGATAATTTTTTACATTGCAGAATCTTGGATCGCACCGATCTGATCCTGGATATTTTTGCCCGTCGCGCCAGGACCGCCCAGGCCCGGGTCCAGGTTGAGCTGGCACAATACCAGCACCTGCTACCACGCCTGGCCGGTATGTGGACCCACCTCGAACGGCAAAAGGGAGGTATCGGACTCCGCGGTCCGGGTGAACGGGAAATAGAAACCGACCGGCGTATTGTGCGCGAACGGATCACCCGGCTGAAAAAAGAACTCACGCGCATTGACCAGCGTATGACCATACAACGAAAAAACCGGGGTAAACTGGTACGTGTATCCCTGATAGGATATACCAATGTTGGAAAATCAACCCTGATGAACGTGCTGAGTAAATCAAACGTCAAAGAGGAAGATAAGCTGTTCGCCACGCTAGACACAACGGTCAGGCAGGTAGTGATCCATAACCTCAGATTTCTGCTCTCGGATACAGTAGGGTTTATACGCAAGCTGCCTCACCAGTTGGTGGAAGCATTCAGGTCCACCCTTGATGAAGTGCGGGAAGCAGATCTGTTGCTGCATATCGTGGATATCTCTCATCCGGCTTTTGAGGATCAGATCAGGGTGGTAAACCAAACCCTTGAGGAGCTGGGTGCCTCTTCAAAACCCCGTATTCTGGTCTTTAACAAAACGGATCTTTACCGGCATGTCCCCAGGGAGAAGGATGACCTGACCACACCTACTAAGATTAACCTGACGTTACAGGATCTGGAAGAAACCTGGATGGCACGTGCCAGGGAACCTGTTGTTTTTATCTCCGCCGCAAAAAAATGGAACATTGATAAACTTCGTGAACTGATCTACCGGGAAGCTGTCAGCATCCATACAAGCCGCTATCCTTATGATGACTTTTTATACTAACTTATGTGTCATCATGTATTCAGCGATCTGAACGGCGTTGGTAGCAGCTCCCTTCCTGAGGTTATCAGCTACAATCCACAGGTTAAGTGCTTTCTTTTTGGAAAGATCCTTTCTTATCCTGCCGACAAAAACCTCATCCTTGCCGTTAGCCCACAAAGGCATGGGATACACATTCTTTGACGGATCATCCTGAACCACCACCCCCGGGAAACTCCTCAGTTGAAGGTAAACGTCCTCCATTTCAAAACTATTTTTAAACTGAATATTTACCGATTCGGAATGTCCGCCGGTAACAGGCACACGTACGGCTGTGGCTGTTATTTTTATTTTTTTATCTGCCAGTATCTTCCGGGTTTCCTGTACCAGTTTCATCTCTTCCCTGGTGTAGCCGTTATCCAGAAAAATATCACAATGGGGTATGCAGTTCATGTCTATAGGATAAGGGTAAGCTTTCGGTCCGTCCAGCCCTTTTCTTTCATTCTCCAGTTGATCCACAGCGGTTTTTCCGGTACCGGTTACAGACTGATAAGTAGAAACCACGATCCTTTTTATCCGGAAGGTCCTGTGCAATGGTGCCAAAACCATAACCATCTGAATGGTAGAACAATTGGGATTGGCAATGATCTTATCCCTGCGGGTAAGGATATTTCCATTGATTTCAGGCACTATCAAAGGAATGTCTGGTTCCATTCTCCAGGCAGATGAATTATCGATCACTACGGTCCCCTGCTGAGCAAACAGCGGCGCTTTCTCACGTGACACCGTGCCCCCGGCCGAAAAAAGAGCTATATCCGGTTTCGAAGCCAGCCCTTCATCCATGGTCACCACCATTACCTCCCTGTTTTTGAAAGAAACCTTTTCCCCTGCTGATCGTTCAGAGGCGACAGGGATCAATTCATCTACAGGAAAGCTACGTTCTTCCAATACTTTCAGCATGGTTCTGCCTACCAATCCCGTTGCTCCTACTACTGCTACTTTCATTTTATCTTTTGTTTAATTTTCCGGTTCTGCAGGCTCTTTTGATCCACCCTGCCAAAACTTCCATTTTAACCGTCAATCTTTTTCGTCTTAAAATATTTTAATTATCTTGCAAAAAGAACGCCTGCATTTTCCCTTTTTCCTGACGGCGCAAAAATAAACCTTTTTCTTTATCTACGGATGAAAACAGCCTTTTCATTACTGATTTTTATACCTTTTCTTTCCTTTGCTCAGGTCAATATTGATTTTGAAAACGGAGAACTTACCGGCTGGACACAAAGCGAACCGGAGCATTGGGCTGTCACTTCCGAACAACCTATCTCCGGAAATTATTCCCTGAAACAGGTTTTTGACCGGCCCGAAGCCGGAAGGGATCAGATCTCTTTTCCACTGCAGGGTCTGTCCCTTTCTTCCGGAACCACAACCTGGCTATTTTCCGTACATCACACTTATTTCCCATCTTCTGCAAATAATTGGGTGGTTTTTCTGGCGGCAGACCGTGATGCAACCGCTATGAAACCCGGTACCGGCATTCATGCTTTCGCTGCCGGCGTAAACTTTACCGGCTCAGATGACCTGTTTAAAATATGGTATCTTCATGATGGCAGGACAGAAACGATCATTACCTCCCATTTCAACTGGCAGTCTTCTGCCGGCACCCTGCCTGCGGCCATTAAAATCAGCAGGGATGCATCGGGTAACTGGGAAGCAGCCATTGATACATCGGTAACTTTTCAGCATTTTCAGATCGTAGGTACCGGTTTTTCTGCAGATACCGTTGCTGCGAGGTATGCCGGCATCAGTTATGAATATTCCTCCTCCCAGGATCGTAAACTATGGATTGATGATATTCATATTAACGGAACATTTATCCGTGACACCCTGCCTCCGGCTATCAACGATTACCGTTTTCCGGATTCCCTTTCCCTGGCCATTGCCTTTTCCGAGCCTGTTGATCTGTCAGATGCTTTTTTTTCAATGGATCATGACATCGGGGAGGCCCTCCGCTTTTTTCAACCCGACGCCGACTCACTCATTTTGTATTTTACAAAACGGTTTTCTCCGGATACCCTGTACCACCTGACCCTGCATCAGGTAAAAGATTTGCAGGGGAATATTCTGAAAGACACACTAAAACAGGTAAGTTACCACCTTCCAAATTACCTGGAGATACAGATCAATGAAGTGATGGCCGATCCATCTCCGTCCCTGGGGCTCCCCGAAGTCGAATATGTCGAATTGTACAATGCTACAAATTACAGGATATGGATGGACAGAACTGTTTTTATTTTTGGTGATAAAGAAAAGATCCTTCCTTTGTTTGACATTCCCTCTCACGGATATTGTATTCTTTGTTCTGCTACCCATGCATCCCTTTTATCAAAATACGGAAAAGTGGTGGCTGTCGCTTCCATGCCAGCCCTTTCCAACAGTGGCATGTCATTATCCCTGCTGGATCAGGGTCGCCATTTACTGTCCCACCTCACTTATGACCGGAGCTGGTATCATGATGATTACAAATCAGAAGGA
>WFSC01000113.1 GCA_015486185.1 Bacteroidales bacterium
AGTGAATACGGGTTTGTTACATCGCAGGGAGTTGCCGATCCGGGTCCTTATGGTGGTTATTCTACCGGCCGGGATGAAAGATCGTCCGGTGTTTTTTTGGCGCATGGTTACCGTTCGTGGGGATATCCATCTAATGTTTTATTGATTTGCGGACAGCTTCCTAAATTTGATTTTCCGGGATCCCATGGCGTGTATGACATGTCATCGTTGGGATGTTCCAATCCTCCGAATGGATATAAGAATTCATGGGGAGGTGTTGTGGCAGATGTTAATGATCAGGAAATATCCTGTTTAACGGGGGCGAGGAATCAAAATGGTCCAACTGCTCCTTATTGTTTGGATACTCAATGGGGGCATTTATGTTACAATATACCCACATCCTGGGGTTTTGGATCATCATATGGATATATGCGCAAGGTTTTTATAGTGCAATCTACCGGCCAGCTGAAAGCGGGAGATCCGGTAGATATTAAGGCATCATTAACTTTAGAAGGAGACACCATGGGTGATGGCACAAAAAGCAGTATGGGGCTGCTTTTTCTTAACAAACCATCCGGATTGGTGTATTATCCATGGATCATGCCAAGGGAATACCTTCGGTGGGGCGACATTGAGGATATTATGGGCACCCCGTCCATGATGAATAACATGCTGGGAAACCTGTTTATTGGTTTAAATAGTGCAGGTGATACGACCACCACTGTTGCCATTGGAGATACGATTGTTGTAGAAGTAGCTTTGAAAACCATAATTGATCTTGACAACCCGGGTGCGCAGGGAGAGGCTGAAGGATGGACCGGAGGGAGACCTGATGAACTGTTTAACAGTCTTAACTATGTCCGGGATGATTCTGTAAAAAGTCTTATAAAGAGATACGGCACTCATCTGTCATATGAACTGGTAAGCCTTACTACCGGTGCTTTACTCGAACCTTTAACGCCCAATGGTCCTAATCTGGATACAGACGGCGACGGAGTGACCGACACACAGGAAAAAGGTCCTGATGGCATTAACAGTACTTATGACGGAAATGCAGATGGAATACCGGACTATCAGCAAGACACCGTGGCTTCCCTACATACCTATAATGGTGCAGGTTATTTCACTTTTGTTATACCCGGCGGAACAAAGTTTGCATCACTCCATGCAGTTGCCAATCCTTCATTTTATGATACTCCCAAGGACACTGATTTTCCTTTTGGATTCTTTGATTTTTCTATTGATGGTGTTAATACCGCCGGATCCCTACAGGTTAAACTTATTATACACAACCAGGTTTCTGTTAACAGTTATTATAAATACGGACCGACATCCGACAGTACAATGCTTCATTGGTATAAGTTCATGTATGATGGCCAGACCGGTGCAGAGATCAACCAGAATACAATCATTTTGCACCTGATTGACGGACAGGCAGGAGATGAGGACATCGCAGAAAACGGTTATATCAATGACCCCGGTGGGGTTGCAGCACAGGTTCCGAAAATATCTGTTTCTCCCGGGACCCTGGATTTTATAGATAAGGATGTTGGAGATACCAGTGAAGCCCGAACAGTGATCGTTAAAAATATTGGAAGTGCATTATTACAAATTGACGATGTGTCAATTGTCTGGCCCGATTCAGTACATTTTACCATCACAAACAATACCTGTTCGAACCTGGAATCGGATGATACCTGCTCCGTGCGGATGATCTTCCATCCGCGAACACCCGGGGACAAGGAAGCCAGGTTAAAGTTCCGGTCTAATGCCTGTTTCTATCCTGAAAAATATGTGGTACTTAAGGGTAGAGGACTGGCACCCATGGTATGGGATTACGGTTCATTGGCATTTGGACCAGTGGCTGTAGGTGATTCAGCGGTGCATATTTACACCATAAAAAACAAAGGAAATACATACCTGTCAGTACAATCGGTCGTTATTCAGGATGGAGATGCTACAGACTTTTCCTGTTCAGGTCTTCCGGATATGCCTTTTAATCTTGAAGCCAATGATTCTGTTCAGTTCAAACTTATTTTTAAACCAACTTCGTTGGGAGATAAAACCTCAACACTTAAGATCTTTACAACGGATCTTGACCTTACACGGACTTTAACCGGGAGCGGGGCAACTGCTGCCTATACAATAAAAGGCCTTGTTAATACTCCTGGGGGAGATACGGTAACTGAAGGAACCATCTTTGTTTATGAGCCGGAAGCGAATGATCCGTCCATGTGGTGGAAACCTCTGGATGGTGCACGCTCCTACTCATTATTAGCTATTCCAAAAGGTGATGTTACCCTGTGGTTCAGGCCTGACACTTCTCAATATCCGGGATATTTATTGACCTACCTGGGTAATAAAACGGTCTATTCGGATGCCGAATTTTTTAACCTGAATAAAGATACTTCCGGCCTGAAAATCACTCTTGTTCCGGCACCCCCTGCACCAGGGGGAACCAGCGATGTGTCGGGTACGTTTGTGGAGGAAAGTGGTAAATCCGGAAGCACC